>CALPMA020000101.1 GCA_943324545.2 Chitinophaga pinensis | reverse complement strand
GCCAATATAGGAGTTGAAGTTTTACTATTAGATATTATCCCAAACCAACTTACAAGTGACGAAGAAAAAAAGGGACTGTCATTTGAAAGTAAAATAGTTAGAAATAGGTTGGTTAATGAGCATTTAACTAATTCATTAAAATCGAAACCTTCACCTATATACAATCAAAAATTTGCCAGTCGAATTACCACAGGAAATACCACCGACGATTTGGCTAAAATTGCCAATGTGGATTGGATTATAGAAGTAGTTGTTGAACGTTTAGATATAAAGAAATTAGTATTTGAACAAATAGAAAAATACCGTAAACCAGGCACTTTAGTAACTTCAAATACTTCAGGAATTCCTATTCATTTTATGAGCGAAGGAAGAAGTGAAGATTTTCAAAAACACTTTTGCGGAACTCACTTTTTTAATCCAGCACGATATTTAAAATTATTCGAAATTATTCCAGGCCCTAAAACTTCTTCAGAAATAATCGATTTTCTAACGATATATGGTGAGAAATTTTTAGGAAAAACTTCAGTAGTTGCAAAAGATACTCCTGCATTTATCGGAAATAGAATTGGTATTTTCGGAATTCAGAGTTTGTTTCACTTGGTTAAAGAACTCGGTTTGACAATTGAAGAAGTTGATAAACTAACCGGCCCTGTTATTGGAAGACCAAAATCGGCGACTTTCAGAACGGTTGATGTGGTTGGATTAGATACATTAGTTCATGTTGCCAACGGAATATATGAAAATTGTCCGAATGACGAAAAACACGACTTATTTCAATTACCAGATTTCATACAAAAAATGATGGAAAACAATTGGCTTGGAAGCAAGACAGGACAAGGTTTTTACAAAAAAGAAGGTCGTGATATTTTATCATTAGATTTAAATACATTAGAATATAGAGCAGCTAAAAAAGCGTCTTTTGCAACATTAGAGTTAACCAAAACTATCTCTAAGCCAATTGATCGTTTCAAAATATTGGTAACTGGAAAAGACAAAGCGGGAGAATTTTACAGAAAGAGTTTTGCTTCTATGTTTGCTTACGTTTCCAATAGAATTCCAGAAATAGCAGACGAATTATACAAAATTGACGATGCGATGAAAGCAGGTTTTGGATGGGAAAATGGTCCATTTGAAATTTGGGATGCCATTGGCGTAGCAAAAGGAATCGAAATCATGAAAGCCGAAGGTTTAGAACCAAATTCTTGGGTGAATGATATGTTGGCTTGTGGAAATTCAAGTTTTTATACAATAAAAGATGGCGCAACCTATTATTATTCCATTCCAAATAAAAAACAAACTAAAGTACCTGGCCAAGATGCTTTTATAATTCTAAATAACATTCGCGAAAGCAAAAAAGTATGGAGTAATAGCGGGGCGATTATTCAAGATTTAGGTGATGGAATTTTAAATTTAGAATTCCAATCAAAAATGAACACTATTGGTGGCGACGTTTTACAGGCAATCAACAAAGCTATTGATTTATCTGAAAAAGATTACCAAGGTTTGGTTATCGGAAATCAAGCAGCAAATTTTACTGTGGGAGCCAATATTGGTATGATATTTATGATGGCTGTTGAACAAGAATATGACGAATTAAATACGGCCATTAAAATATTCCAAGACACGATGATGCGCGTTCGATATTCGGGAATTCCAGTAATTGTAGCGCCCCACGGTATGACATTGGGTGGTGGATGTGAAATGAGCATGCATGCTGACAAAGTAGTTGCTGCAGCAGAATCCTATATTGGATTAGTGGAGTTTGGTGTTGGTGTTATACCTGGTGGTGGTGGTTCTAAAGAAATGACATTAAGAGCTTCTGATTTATTCCGAAAAAACGATGTTGAATTGAATGTATTACAAGAATATTTCTTGGCTGTAGCCATGGCAAAAGTTTCAACTTCTGCCTATGAAGCTTTTGATTTAGGTATATTACAACACGGAAAAGACATTGTTGTAATCAATAAAGACCGACAAATTGCAGAAGCTAAAAAGCACGCTTTATTAATGGCAGAAGCAGGATACACCCAACCTATTCGCCGAAATGACGTTAAAGTTTTAGGAAAACAAGCCTTGGGAATGTTCTTGGTTGGAACTGATCAAATGGAAGCTGGTAAATACATATCAGAACACGACAAGAAAATCGCAAATAAACTGGCTTATGTTATGGCTGGTGGAGATTTATCAGAGCCAACATTAGTTTCTGAACAATATTTATTAGACATAGAAAGAGAGGCCTTTTTAAGTTTGTGCACTGAAAGAAAAACATTGGAGAGAATTCAATATATGTTAACTAAAGGAAAACCGTTGAGAAATTAAAAAATAGATAAAATATTATAGATAGTTAGATGAAATATAAAATCTGTAACTAAAAAGACAATCAATATATTATCTTAAGCTATCACATAAAAATAGAAATTATGAAAACAGCCTATATTGTTAAAGCATATAGAACAGCAGTTGGGAAAGCACCTAAAGGCTTATTTAGATTTAAGCGTCCAGATGAATTGGCAGCGGAAACCATCCAATTTATGATGGATGAATTGCCCGATTTCGACAAAAAAAGAATCGATGACGTAATGGTAGGAAATGCTATGCCTGAAGCAGAACAAGGTTTAAATATGGGACGATTGATTTCTCTTATGGGATTAAAAATCGAAGATGTTCCGGGAGTTACAGTGAATAGATATTGTGCCTCGGGATTAGAAACTATTGGAATGGCAACAGCCAAAATTCAATCAGGAATGGCTGATTGCATTATTGCTGGAGGTACGGAAAGCATGAGTTTTATTCCAATGGGAGGCTACAAACCAACTCCTGACTATGCCGCTGCTAAAGCAGGAAATGAAGATTACTATTGGGGAATGGGATTAACAGCTGAAGCGGTTGCACAACAATACAATATTTCAAGAACAGACCAGGATGAATTTGCTTTTAACTCGCATATAAAAGCACTGAAAGCACAATCGGAAGGTAAATTTGACAAACAAATTGTGCCGATAACAATTGAGCAAACCTACATCAATGAAAATGGCAAAAAAGAAACCAAATCTTATGTTGTGAATAAAGATGAAGGTCCTAGAGTAGGAACTACAGTAGAAGCTTTGGCTGGATTACGAGCGGTTTTTGCTGCAGACGGAAGTGTAACCGCCGGAAATTCGTCACAAATGAGTGATGGAGCTGCCTTTGTATTAATAATGAGTGAAGAAATGGTTAAGGAACTCAACCTCACTCCTATTGCAAGATTGGTCAATTTTGCTTCCGCTGGTGTAGAACCAAGAATAATGGGAATTGGCCCCGTAAAAGCAATACCTAAAGCATTAAAACAAGCAGGATTACAATTAAAAGATATTGATTTAATCGAATTAAATGAGGCTTTTGCATCTCAATCATTAGCAGTAATTCGAGAATTGGATTTAAATCCAGTAATCGTAAATGTCAATGGTGGAGCAATTGCTTTAGGCCATCCACTTGGTTGTACTGGAGCGAAATTATCCGTTCAATTGTTCGATGAAATGAAATTACGAGGTAACAAATACGGCATGGTAAGTATGTGTGTAGGGACAGGACAGGGGAGCGCAGGAATATTTGAGTTATTATAAATTAGAAAATTAGGATCAAAAACATAGCCATGATAGAAAAAACAAGAGGAGGTCAATTCCTAGTAAAAGAGACAAAATGTGAAGCTATTTTCACCCCTGAAGACTTCAATGAGGAGCAATTAATGATGCGAGATTCAGTAAAAGAATTTGTAGACAAAGAGATTTGGCCCTACAAAAACCGATTTGAAAATAAAGATTTCGCCCTAACTGTGGAAACAATGAAAAAGGCAGGAGATCTCGGATTTCTGAGTGTAGCAGTGCCGGAATCTTATGGCGGAATGGGAATGGGATTTGTAAATACCGTGCTGGTTTGCGATTATATTTCAGGCGCTACAGGTTCATTTTCAACTGCATTTGGTGCACATACTGGAATTGGAACTATGCCAATAACATTGTATGGAACTGAAGAACAAAAGCAAAAGTATGTCCCAAAATTGGCTTCTGGCGAATGGTTTGGGGCTTACTGCTTAACAGAACCAGGAGCTGGGTCAGATGCTAATTCGGGAAAAACAAAAGCAGTTTTATCAAATGACGGAACCCATTATAAAATTACAGGACAAAAAATGTGGATTTCAAATGCCGGATTTTGTTCTTTATTTATTGTTTTTGCTAGAATAGAAGATGACAAAAATATTACTGGCTTCATAGTTGAAAATGATTCTAATAATGGAATTTCAATGGGCGAAGAAGAACATAAATTAGGAATTCGTGCTTCTTCAACTCGTCAAGTTTTCTTTAATGAAACTATAGTACCTGTTGGAAATATGCTGTATGAAAGAGGAAATGGATTTAAAATTGCAATGAATGCTTTGAATGTTGGTAGAATAAAATTAGCAGCAGCTTGTTTAGATGCTCAACGTAGAGTAACTACAGGAGCTATAAATTATGCTGTAGATAGAGTTCAATTCAATACTTCCATTTCACAATTTGGGGCTGTTAGACAAAAAATAGCGGAAATGGCAACCTCTTGTTATGCTGGTGAAAGTGCAACTTATAGAGCCGCAAAAGATATTGAAGATCGAATAATTGCAAGAGAATCAGAAGGTGCATCACATCAAGAAGCAGAATTAAAAGGTGTTGAAGAGTATGCGATTGAATGTTCAATTCTAAAAGTTGCTGTTTCTGAAGACGTTCAAAATTGTGCAGATGAGGGAATTCAAATCTTTGGAGGAATGGGTTTTTCTGAAGACACTCCAATGGAAAGTGCATGGCGTGACGCGAGAATAGCTCGTATATATGAAGGCACGAATGAAATTAACCGAATGCTCTCCGTTGGAATGTTAATTAAAAAAGCAATGAAAGGTCACGTTGATTTATTAGGACCTGCATCACAAGTTCAAGAAGAATTAATGGGTATTCCTTCATTTGACGTGCCGGATTATTCAGAACTATTCGCTGAAGAAAAAGAAATGATCAGTAAAATTAAAAAAGCGTTCTTAATGGTTGCTGGTGGCGCTGTACAAAAATACGGACCTGATTTAGAAGGTCACCAACAATTATTAATGGCTGCTGCTGATATGTTAATTGAAATTTACATGGCAGAAAGTACCATTCTAAGAACCGAAAAAATTGCTAAAAATAACGGAGTTGAAAAAGTTCAAGAACAAATTGCAATGGCTAGATTGTATCTATATAATGCAGTTGATATAATTAATTTAAAAGGTAAAGAGAGTATTATTTCATTTGCCGAAGGCGACGAACAAAGAATGATGTTAATGGGATTACGAAGATTTACAAAATACACTAATATGCCAAATATAGTTGGATTAAGGGAAATAATCACTACAAAATTAGTTGACAAAAAAGAATATTGTTTTTAAATAACAGCACTAAAAATGTTGGTTTTAGTGGAAAAGTCACTTTGTAATTATTTTCAAAGTGGCTTTTTTTTGATGTTTATATTTTAATATAAAATTAAGTAAATGAAGCTTTTTTATAATTTTAAATAACTAATTTTATAAATAATTAAATCTCAAATTATGAAAAAAATAATATTTTTATTTACAATCTTAATTGCAGTTATAATAAGCTGCAAATCAAATTCTTCAAATGGAGTTACCTCAAAATTAAATGTGACTTTTGAACCAAAAAGTAGTAGTAATGTTGATGGTACTGGAATTTTCAGTGAAAAAAATGGTCAAGTCACTTTTACCGCTAATTTCAAAGGATTAAAACCAGGAATTCACGCCATCCATATACATGAAAAATCAGATTGTACTGCCGCAGATGGAAGTTCAGCAGGTGGTCATTGGAATCCAACTTTTAAAAAACATGGAAAATTGGGTGAAGGAGAAGCTCACAAAGGGGATATTGGAAATTTTACAACCGATGAATTTGGTAATGGTACCATTTCATTTACTACTTCAGAATGGTGTATTGGTTGTGAAGATGTTACTAAAGACATAGTTGGAAAAGGATTGATAGTTCACCAAGGTCCAGACGATTTTATTTCACAACCAGCAGGAAATTCAGGGGCTAGAGTAGCATGTTCAGCAATTATCAAATAAAAATTAATTTACTGTAAAAATCATTTTTAATATCATAAATTATATAAATTTGTTGGTATAAATTATAAAATGATAAACCCATCTGCTTACGGCTGGATAGATAAATTTTTCTCTGATCAAAAGTCGATAACAAACTCTGTTATTGAAAGCACTGATGTATTTTATTCAAATACCAGAAAGACTGGTTTTATATACGGATATATAGTTTATTTAGATTCTAAATTTACTATTGACACCCTCGGATGGACAGAAGATGAAATTTCTAAAGTTGCTTTATTAAATTCATTATTTGGAGTTTATAAAATTATCACCAAAGATTCAAATCCCGAAGATTTTATATCTAAAACAGTTTTTTTTTATAATGAAATGAATCCTCAAGGATTTAATTTATTAAAGAAAATTCTTCCAAACAATTCGAATTCTACAAATTTAGAAAAGATAATTGATGGGAGAATTCAAACTAATATTGATATTATCAATAAGCAGTTTTCTCATGTTTTAACGAATGCCCTACTTTTTATTGATTTACTAGCCTTCAATTACTATCTAATAAATGGAACGATTCCTGAAAAATATATTAAAAAAATTGAGGAAACGATTATAGGTATTGTTTCTTTGGCACTTAAAATTAAATCCAATAAAACGAACTATGATGATTTACTAATCAAATTATTGGAGGCATCAGTTCGTTATAGTAAGTTTTCTAATATCAGTATTCAAAATCTTGAGGAATTAAATCTAGATTTTTTCACTTTAGATATAGAAAAATATTACTTAATTGATTTGGCTGGAATGGCATTATGGAGTGACGAAAAAATAGAAAAAAACGAAGCCTTTTTCCTTCATCATCTAGCTGAAATAATGTCGATTTCAGATCAATTTGTTGAAGACAGTATTCATAATACAAACGAATTCATTACTAAATACAAAGCGGAAATACCCTATTTTAAATATTCAAATCCTGTAAAACATTTCTTTGATCATACGACCCAAAACGTAGAAGTACTGATTAGCAGAAATAAAAGCCGACTATTAAAAGAAATAACCGAAAGCAAAGAACTAATGTTACTACTTGCTAAATCTACCCG
>CALPMA020000100.1 GCA_943324545.2 Chitinophaga pinensis | reverse complement strand
CTATTCTTAATAATTATCGTATTTATCCTAATCCTACAAGCGCAGAGTTATTTGTTTCTCATACTCAATACGATGTATTCAAAATAACAATTACGGACATTACAGGAAAAGTGTTAAAAGAAACTACAATTCATGCTAATGAAGCTATAGATGTTAAATCATACCCTCAAGGAATGTATTTAATTCAAGTAGAAAGCGACAAAGAAAAGAATACTTATAAATTCATTAAGAAGTAAAAAGATGTTACCATTATTAAAAGAGCAGCTATTTAGCTGCTCTTTTTTTTGCTCGACTCACTAAAGCGCTTTCAAACCGACTTGGTTGAAACTTAGTTTTTACCAAATACTCAAATTAGTTTATTGTTTTTTAAATGGGGTAAAATCGTCAAAGTTATATACGTTAAATAACGAAATAGATACGTTAACTAAATCGTCATTTATTTAATTCCATTTAAAATTTATTAGTGTTAATATTGTAAAAAAAATTAAATCATGAAAAAATTTACGAAAACATTCCTTTTTATTTTTGTCTTATTTGTTTATTCTAATTTCTCTTATTCACAAGATATGATTACAAAGAAAACAGGAGAAGATATTAGTGGGAAGATATTGGAAGTTACCTCTTCAGAAATAAAATATAAGAAAGCGGATAATTTGGATGGTCCAATTTTCACAATTTCAAAATCTGAAGTATTAATAATTAGATATAAAAACGGAACTAAAGATGTATTTAGCGATACTACGACTATTGAATCAAAGAACGACAATGATATGTTTTCTAAGGGGAAAGCAGATGCTAAATCATTTTACAGAGGTAGAAATTCTGGATCAGGATGGACTGCAGCAACAACGATATTAACTAGTCCTTTAATTGGAGTTTTGCCTGCTGCTTTATGTGCTTCATCAGACCCAAGTGATGAAAATCTTCTGTATCCAAATCCCAGTCTAATGAAAAATGCCGATTATAATAGAGGATATATAGGTGAAGCTCATAAAATAAAAAATAAAAAAGTTTGGAAGGCTTTCGGAATTTCATCTGGTGTTTGGCTAGTAATAATTTTAATTTTATAAAAACAATACTGTCAAGAATTCTTTATACAATTAACAAACCCCTAATTTAAATTAGGGGTTTTTATATAATTCCGAAATAGCATAATCACAAATCTTACTTTATTTTTCTATATTTGAAATAAAATCATTTCAAATGAAAACCGCATTTTCTTTTCTATTTGTTCTACTTACTTCGTTTGTTTTAGGACAAAATCCAAGTCAATATGTAAACCCATTTATTGGAACTGGCGGTCACGGGCACACGTTTCCGGGCGCAACACTTCCCTTTGGAATGGTGCAATTGTCTCCCGATACCCGAATAGATGGCAGTTGGGACGGCTGTTCTGGTTATCATTATTCTGATGAAACTATTTACGGTTTTTCGCACACGCATCTCAACGGAACCGGTTGCTCGGATTTTGGCGACATCATGATCATGCCTTTCATGGGAAAACCCTCACTAGATAATAAAGTCTATTCTTCTAAATTTTCTCATCAAAACGAAAAAGCAACCGCCGGATTTTATGCTGTGAAATTAGACAAACACAATATTGAGGTGCGGTTAACGGCCTCAACACGAGTTGGTTTTCATGAATATACTTTTAATTCTCCCGGTCAAGCCAATATTGTCTTGGATTTAAATCACCGCGATTTATTGTTGGAAGGCGAAGTACACGTTATCAATACTACCACAATCGAAGTGAGGAGAGTGAGCGAAGCATGGGCAAAAAACCAAATTGTATTTGCACGAATTGAGTTTAGCGCGCCTATGAAAGTTACCTTATCAAAAGGAGAAAATACAAAACAGGAAGGCTTGTATAAAGGAAATGTAGTTGTAGTGAATTTTTCAAAACAAGTCAAAAAAGGGGAAAAAATCCTTGTGAAAGTGTCGCTTTCGCCAACTAGTTACGATGGTGCAAAAA
This sequence comes from Chitinophaga pinensis, assembly GCA_943324545.2. GTDB lineage: Bacteria > Bacteroidota > Bacteroidia > Flavobacteriales > Flavobacteriaceae > Flavobacterium. The sequence continues at coordinate 5,270 of CALPMA020000100.1, read as the reverse complement.
TAAACAGTTCCGAAATAAAAGGATGGGATTTTGAAAAAGTAAAAAAAGAAGCAGAGCAAAAATGGAATTCAGAGTTGTCAAAAATCCAAATTACATCGGACAATAAAGACAAGAAAGCAATTTTCTATACGGCCTTATACCACACGATGATTCAGCCTAATATTGCGCAAGATTTAGACAGAAAATACCGTGGTAGAGACAACAAAATTCATGTTGCTGAAGGCTTTGATTACTATTCTGTATTCTCACTTTGGGATACTTTTCGCGCCGCGCACCCACTTTACACGTTGATTGACAAAAAACGAACATCCGATTTTATCAACACGTTTTTAAAACAATACGAACAAGGCGGCAGGTTACCCGTTTGGGAATTGGCTTCCAATGAAACCGATTGTATGATTGGCTACCACTCGGTTTCGGTGATGGCCGATGCGATGGCAAAAGGCATCAAAGGATTTGACTACGAAAAGTGTTTTGAAGCCGCTGAACATTCGGCAATGTTGGACCATTTAGGATTGGACGCCTATAAAAAGCAAGGTTTTATTTCGATGGACGACGAACACGAAAGCGTTTCAAAAACTTTGGAATATGCTTATGACGATTGGTGTATTGCCCAAATGGCTGAAATTTTGAATAAAAAAGAAGCACATAATTATTTTATGAAACGGTCTCAAAGTTGGAAAAATGTTTTCGATTCAAATACGGGGTTCATGCGACCAAAGAAAAATGGAGGTTGGAACAAACCATTTGATCCTAAGGAAATCAATAATAATTTTACCGAAGGCAATTCGTGGCAATATTCGTTTTTCGTGCCACAAGATATTCCTGGGATGATTGAAGCCTACGGAGGTGCAGCAAAATTTGAAGTCAAACTCGACGAAATGTTCAACAGCGAAAGCAAAACTACGGGTCGCGAGCAAGTTGATGTTACAGGATTAATTGGTCAATATGCGCACGGAAACGAGCCGAGTCACCACATGGCGTATTTGTACAATTACGTTGGCAAACCCGAAAAAACAACTGAAAAAGTGCATTTTATTTTAGAAAATTTTTACAAAAATGCGCCAGACGGGTTAATTGGAAATGAAGATTGCGGACAAATGAGCGCTTGGTATGTGTTAAGTTCGATGGGGATTTACGATGTAACCCCAGGACAGCCTGTTTGGGAAATTAACGAACCTTTTTTAGATGCAAAAGTTAGTATTGACGGGAGTAAACCAAATTATCTTCACTTGCCAGATGGGAGAGGTATTTTACCCCAATTTGGAAGTGAAGGCGTTGATCATTTCCCCAATCAATTAATTGTCCCAGTTCCACTAATTCAGGCCGAAGGCAAATCGTTTAAAGGCACCATGAAAGTGGAGTTAATTGCACAAAATCCCAATTGCGATTTATATTATTACATCGATGACAAACCGTACCAATTTGTTCCAAGCAATTTAGTGAAATACACTCAAAGTATCGAAATTGCTAAAACCACCAAGATTATTGCAGTCGCTAAAAACGGAGAACAACCAAGTGCTTTTATTAATGCTACGTTCTACAAAAAACCATCCAATTACACCATCGAAATAAAATCAAAATACAATCCGCAATATACTGCCGGAGGCGATGAAGGAATTATAGATGGAATTAAAGGAACTGAAAACTGGAGAAAAGGCGAGTGGCAAGGGTACCAAAGCCAGGATTTTGAAGCCATAATTGATTTGCAAACCGAGAAAAACATTTCCAATTTCAGTGCGACTTTTCTACAAGATTCTCGTTCTTGGATTTTAATGCCAACGAAAGTGGACTATTTTGTATCGAATGATAACGTGAATTTTACTTTGGCAGGAAGCGCAACCCATTCCATTAGTCCAAAAACCGAAGAGAACAAAATTCAAAATTTCGAATACCAATCGCCCCAAGAACTCAAAGCAAAATACATCAAAGTAAAAGCTTACAATTATGGAAAACTTCCCGATTGGCACCAAGGTGCTGGCGACGATGCATTTATTTTCATAGATGAAATAACGATTAAGTAAATCAACCATGAAAGTTGCATTAGTACAAGCGCCATTATTTTGGGAAAACCCAACACAGAATCGGAATTATTTCGAACAAAAAATCAATTCCATAACTGAAACTATCGATTTGATTGTGCTTCCCGAAATGTTCACCTCTGGGTTTACCATGAATCCAGCGGCTGTTGCAGAATCCATGAAAGGAGCTACTATTTCGTGGTTACAGGCGTTGGCGAAAGCCAAAAACGCTGCAATTACTGGAAGTTTGGTAATTCAAGAAAACGGGAATTTCTATAATAGGTTGGTGTTTGCAGTTCCATCAGGAGAAATTAAAACCTACGATAAAAAACACTTATTTACTCTAGCCGGTGAAGACAAAGTCTATACTACTGGAACCGAAAAATTGCTATTCGAATACCAAGGATTTAAAATTTGTCCGCTCATTTGCTACGATTTGCGCTTTCCTGTTTTTGCAAGAAACACCGAAGATTATGACGTATTAATTTATGTTGCCAATTGGCCCAAGCCAAGAATTAACGCTTGGGATGCCTTACTCAAAGCGCGCGCTATTGAAAACATGTGTTATACAATTGGAGTGAATAGAATGGGTGAAGACCCTATCAAAAACGATTATCCGGGGCATTCTCAAGTGATTGATTATCTAGGAAATTACCTGGTTGAACCACAAGAAAACGAAGGGGTTTTTATAACTACTTTAAACAAAAACACATTGGAAGCAACCCGCCAAAAGTTGGGGTTTTTGAACGATCGCGATTGGTTTATAATGCATAATAAATAAAAATTGATGCAGCTTTCGCCGCATCAATTTTATGTATAAAACTTCTATTTTCTAACAACAATTACTTTTTTAGTCATTAAAACAGTATTGTCCGAATTGGTTATTTCAACAAAATAAACTCCTGATGCTCCCCAATTTCTAGTTGAGATTTCTGTAGAGACATTTCGAATATTTATTCTATCTACTGTTTGACCTAGTACGTTAATCACTTTTAATTTTAGATCTCCCAATTGTGCTCCATTGGTTCCTATTGCTATATTTATCAAATCATCAACTGGATTTGGATAAAGTATAAAATCGGTTGATTCTAAAGCGGTTACTCCTAAATTATTAACAATTGTAATATTTGCCAAAGGTGCATCCCGAATTACTAATGGATCTCCTAATTGATTATTAGCAGCTTCCACATTTGAACTTACAAGTGTTTGTGTTAATTGCGTATTAAATGGGAATCTAGTTTGTAAGGTAACTTTAAATAGTAAACCTTGGCCGTTTATAGGCGCATTTAAATATCTTGTCAAGCCAACACTTTCCGATGTTGTTGAAGTATGATTAATCACCAAACAATCTGTGGCAACTGTTCCAAATATTGATCCGGTGTAATCTATTGTAGCCGTGCTTAAATCAAAAATAGTATTATCAAAAAGCAGGTTTACAGAAATTCCATAAAGGGCATTCAAACCCCCTGTATGATTTAGACTAACACTAAAAGTAACAGCTTGAGATGTTGCAGCATTAACACTTGTTGTGCTTGGAGTTACGATAAGATCTCCATTAGTTAATGTTAAAGATGATTGAGAAGGATTTTCAAGTCTGAGGTGAGTTTGATTCATATTTCGACCAATAGCTGCTTGGTCTGCGTTATTAATTACACCATCACCATTAGAATCTGCAAATACTTTGTAAGCATTTCCATTGATAGAACTATGATTGTATCCCCATAAAACTGCTGGCTGGGGAGTCCATTGTATGGTAGCGTTTGGTCTTGCGAGACCTGTAGAATTATAGAAATAGCCAATTGGTAATAAGTCTGCAGTTGTTACTGTTCGAGAATTATTCAAATCTCCAGGCCATACATTTGTTTGGTTGGAAAAGGTGTAACAATATTGTCCTTGATTAGTCATGTTGCATGAAGTACCCGCTGTGTTATAGGCGCTTATTTCGTCTAAATAAAAACAGAAGTTTGTTCCTGATGGAATAGGAATGTTTTTGGTTACAAAACGAAACGTATAAAACAAACCGCTACCGGAGAATCCTGGAACAGCTCCTATCTTGGTAATTCCAAAATCATAATTTCCATTAGTTACTATTGGATCAGTTGCAATAATATTTGCCGGCATACCTAGTAAAGTTCCTGCGGTGTAACCGGAATAATCTAAATACTGACTTACAGCTAAATTTCCTTTAAGTTTCATATACAAACCATACAAGTCTGTTGCATTGGTAACTTGTACTTCTACCGTTATGGTATCAAATAAATCGATGTTATTTCTTGACGAGCTAATACTTATGTTTCCAATTGTGGGTGTTGGGGCAACCGTAATTGAATACGTACTTGGGAATCCTGAACAACCATTCAACGATGGAGTTACTATAATGTTAGCGGTTATTGGAGCGTTGGTAGAGTTTATTGCCGTAAATGAAGGAATATCCCCTGTTCCATTTGCAGCTAACCCAATACTGGTATTGTCATTTGTCCAAAAATAGACTGCTCCGGGCGATGAACTCGCAAAATTTGAAGCTTGAACAGCAGCATTATTAGAATAAGTTGCACTTATTGGAACGGATACATTAATTTGTGGATTAATTGTTAAAGAAGCACTTGCCGTTACTTGTGAACATCCTCCAGAAGTTTCAATTGTGTTTGTAACAATATAAGTCCCTGGAGTACTAGCAGCTAAATTAATTTCCCCCGTAATTGCATTTATACTTAAACCTGAAGTTGAAGTAAATGTTCCTGCAACACCTCCCGGAGTAAAAATTGGCCATTGACTAGGTGCATTATTACAATATGGAGTTCCATTATATGTAAATATAGCAATTGGTTCCGCAGTAATTGTAATCGAAAAAGTTGCTGAAACGACATTACATCCGAATGCGGCAGGAATAGTATTAGCTACTGTATAATTTCCTGGATTACTAGTAGATAAATCTATTGCCCCAGTTGAGCTATTTAGTGTAAGTCCTGTTGAAGAAGAAGTAAACACTCCCGCTGCTGATCCAACGCTTAATGCAAGAACTGGATTAGCTCCTGTTTTACAAAAGGCTGAAGAATTATAACTAAATGTTGCTATTGGCGATGCGGCAATCGTAACTGAAATAGTAGTTGAAGTTGCACATTGATTTGGAGCTGGAGTAAAGGTATAAGTCGTAGAACCTAAATTGGCTGTATTTATTGCAGCATTCCATGTACCTGTTATAGGTGTGCTATTAGTCGAACTTGTAGGTAAAACTGGCGCTACACTATT
>CALPMA020000099.1 GCA_943324545.2 Chitinophaga pinensis | reverse complement strand
TTATGAAGCGGATGAGTTTGAAAATGAAGACTATGACGATTATGATGATGCCGAAAATGATCGAATTGAAGCCGATGATATCAATATTGACGATTACTTAACTAACGACGAAATTCCCGATTATAAAACACAATCTAATAATTATGGCGATGAAGATTCCAATTTAGAATCGCCATTGGCTTCTCCTGTTAGTTTTCACCAAGATTTAATCAATCAGCTGAATACCTTTATTTTGAATGATAGCGAACGGGAAATTGCTGAATTTCTGGTAGGCAGCATTGACGATATGGGTTATATTCGAAGAAGCATTCAAGATATAGTTGATGATTTAGCTTTCACACAAGGCGTTTACACCGATGAGAAAACGGTAGAGCATTTGTTGCACGTTATTCATGAATTGGAACCGCCGGGAGTTGGAGCCCGCGATTTGCAAGAGTGCTTGTTACTACAATTAAAACACAAAACCCCAACAGAATCGGTGGCTTTGGCAACTTCTATTTTGTCGGAACAGTTTGATGCTTTTACAAAAAAACACTACGATAAGTTAATTCATAAGTTTAATGTTTCGAATGACCAATTGAAAAAAGCCATTCATGAAATAGAAAAATTAAACCCAAAACCAGGCGGATCGTTCACTGGAAATAATAAAGTAACTGAGAATATTGTCCCGGATTTTGCCATTAGAATTGTTGACGGCGAGTTAGAACTTTCATTAAATGGTAGAAATGCTCCTTCGCTTCATGTTTCGAAAGATTATCAGGAAATGATGCAAACCTATAAAGTTTCCAAAGACAAATCGACTTCCCAAAAAGAAGCCGTTCAATTTATTAAGCAAAAATTAGATTCTGCAAAATGGTTTATTGATGCCATTAAGCAACGCCAAGAAACGCTTTATGTAACGATGAACGCAATCATGCATTTCCAAGAGGAGTTTTTTCTTGATGGGGAAGAAACAAAGATGAAGCCAATGATTTTGAAAGACATTGCCGATTTGGTAGGTCTCGATATTTCTACGATTTCGCGTGTTGCAAATAGCAAATATGTGGAAACTCCGTATGGGACAAAATTGATCAAAGAGTTCTTTTCTGAAGCAATGAAAAACGATCAAGGTGAGGATGTTTCCACTTTAGAAATAAAGAAAATTCTACAAAATGTAATTGCCGAAGAAGACAAACACAAGCCTTTGCCTGACGACCAATTAGCAGAAATCTTAAAAGAAAGAGGTTACCCAATAGCAAGAAGAACAATTGCAAAATACCGAGAATTACTGGATATTCCTGTGGCTAGAATGAGAAAAAAAATGTAACCAATTTTATAGTTTTGAAAAAAATAATTGCTCTTTTTTCCTATTTTTTTCATCCGATATTCATCCCAATGTTCGGTACGTTATTCTATTTTTTAATAAGTACCTTTTATTATACTAACCAGCAGAAATATCTTATTTTATTACAAATAGGGGTGGTAACAATATTAATTCCTATTGCCTTTTTCTATTTTTTACGCTCATTTGACAAGGCAGATAATGTAATGATTCCTGATTTATCCCAACGGAAAATTCCTTTAATATTTCAAGGGATGATCATCTATTTATTGCTCTCAAATTCCATTAAAGAATCCATTTTACCTGAATTACATTTCTTTTTATTGGGAGGTTTAATTAGTACTTTTATATTGCTTCTTTTGCTGTTTTTGAAAATAAAAGCAAGTATTCACTTAGTTGGAATTAGCGCATTAACCATTTATGTAGGAGCGTTAAGTTTGCATTTTAAGGTAAATGTTATTTATAGTTTTGCTGCTTTAGTACTATTAAATGGGTTGGTTGCCACTTCTAGATTGGAATTAAAAGCACACACTTTCAAAGAAATTATTTTTGGTTTTTTTACGGGATTACTACCTCAGTTAATACTAACTTACTATTGGCTATAGAATGTAAAACATAAATCCAAAATTCAAAGAATTCATATCTATCGCTTTACCATTTAATTCCGCCGATTTAAATATAGGATTTAAACCATAATAAATATTGAAATTAACCGTGTTATAACCCACACTCAGATAAGTTCCGTATTGGATTTTGTTGATGTCTGGATTTCCAGTTACTAAATAAGAAGTTTGGCTGTCTTGATAATTTGATTGACTGTAAAACAAATAACTTAATTTTAAACCTGTATAAATTCTCCAAAATTTATGTGTTTCTGGCACAGAAGTTCTCCATCGGTATTCAATTGGAAAATCTATAGAATGCAGGGTTAATTTGTTTTTATCGAATATTCCGTCTTGAATAACACTGTATTCTGGTTTTCCATTGTTTTCAGAAATCAATATATTTTGATTGTAACTATTCCATGAATACCCTAATCCTGCAGCAATTGCTTTGTTTCTGGTTATATTAATTGGCATGTCTCTCACAATTCCAATTGAAAAACTGGGGGTAAAATTATTTTGTGTTACTCCAAGTGGTCTGTTTTGAAGGGTATTATAGGTGACTCCAATATAAAATTGATCTTCACGATACAAAGAATCCACCGCTTCAAAATCGGGAACCGACTGCGAAAAAACGGAGAAAAAAGATAGGAAAATAAAGCAATTTATCAGAATACGCATAACTCTTATTTTTGGTGGTTTAAAGATACAAAAAAGTAATAGAAATATTTTTAATTCTTTTAGGCGTTAAAAAACAAAACCCAATAGCTTAAATAGTAAGATATTAGGGGTTTTTAATGCAGAGAGGAAGGGATTACTTTGTTATCCCGGGAGTAGGAATTCACAAAGAATGACTATCGGCATTAAATGCCAAATCATTTTTTATTTTCTAAGCATGTACAAACTAAATAGTTTTTCCTGCTTTAAAACAAAAAAACTTCCCTTTCAGGAAGCATTCATTCTTTGCAGAGAGGAAGGGATTCGAACCCTCGATATGTTGCCATATACACGCTTTCCAAGCGTGCGCCTTCAGCCACTCGGCCACCTCTCTATTTGGGTTTGCAAATAACTAAAAAAAAAGTCGTTAATAAAAGTTAATTGAACAGATTTATGATATTTCACCTCGGATTGAAGTCTCAAAATAATTTTTGAAATCTTTTGATAGTACTTTTTGCCCCAATAGGAACATTAATTTGGTAACCGCAGCTTCAGTAGTGATGTCTTTCCCAGAAATGACTCCAATTTTTTTCAATAAGGTACTCGTTTCATAATGACCCATTGTTACACTTCCTCCTGAGCATTGGGTAACATTGACGATATGTAAACCGCTTTTAATGGCTTTCTTTAGAAGTGAAATAAACCACTCATCTGTTGGGGCATTTCCAGAACCATACGGTTCTAAAACAATCCCTTTTCAGTTTGGAATGTTTAATATTGCCGACAAAACCGATTCGTTAATTCCAGGAAACAATTTTATTACCGCTACATTATTATCTAATTCAGTATTAATTTTAAATTTTTTATTTGATTTAGGCAATAAGAAAGGAGTATTTATTTTTAAATGAACTCCAGATTCAGCTAATTCAGGGTAGTTTGGAGAAGCAAAAGCATTGAAGTGTTCCGCATTGATTTTCGTAGTTCTATTGCCGCGATATAACTTATATTCAAAATATAGACCAACTTCTGAAATAACCGATTTATTTTTGGATTGTAATGAAGCGATTTGAATGGCAGTAATTAAATTTTCTTTAGCATCTGTTCTTAAATCCCCAATAGGCAGTTGCGAACCAGTAATAATTACTGGTTTAGATAGATTTTCAAGCATAAAACTCAATGCCGAAGCGGTATAAGACATCGTGTCTGAACCATGTAAAACTACAAAACCATCAATTGAATCATAATTATTTTGAATACTATTTGCTATAGAAATCCAATGAATAGACGTCATATTAGAGGAATCCAAAGGCTTTTCAAATGATATGGTTTCTATATCACAATCCAATTGTTTTAATTCTGGAATTTTAGAAATTAATTTGCTGAAGTTAAAAGCTTTCAAGGCGCCCGTTTCGAAATCTTTCATCATTCCAATGGTGCCTCCGGTGTAAATTAATAATATTTTAGCTTTAGATTGTATCATCTAATTTCATTTTATTGACTACAGGATTGGCATACATTGCCAAGAAACTATGTTTAAGAAATTCATTAGAATGATCAATTCTCATTTCTAATCTACGTTCAAAAAGTGCTTTTTCATCTTCAGTATACTTGTGAGAAAACTCAGTTGTAGCATTTATAATATCATATGCAATGTAATTTGTAGGCCATAATTTGTAATTATTGATAATTGCATCATCTAAAACTTGAGCTAACGCTTGCATTTGTTTATTGTTATTTTCAAATTCTAAACCTATTGCATCTAACTCTTTGTCTAATATTTTTCCAACATTAATATGGATCCTTTTTTTCGGACCCATAATTCCACTAAGTAGCGTGTTAAAATCCTCATTCTTCGCTTTTACATACACTTCATTATTTGCTTCAGCCATTAATTGAGGCATTTTTAAAGCGTCAGTAGGATCGTATTCATAAGAAATAGATATTGGAACAATTTTAATTTTCTTAAAATATTTAATAACGTTTTCCTCGTCAGAACCCATAGCAAGCATTTTTAATACTCCCGGATGTGTTGCGTCATTTCCATCTTTGGTTCGTCCTTCACGTTGTGCTATCCAAACCGATCTATTTTCTCTTAATAATAATTGTGCTATGTACTCCGACAATAACTTGGAACTTTGTAATAATTCTCTTGGCGGCAACCCTCTTAAAACAAGAAAGTTTCTATTGATTTTCGCTAAGATATTCATGAAAGATTTTTTTACTAAGTTGTCCCCAATTGCTGAGGCGGTCATCAATAAGCCATGGTCAAACAAACACCCATTTAAAATGGAGGTATCTAAAATAATGTCTCGATGATTGGAAATAAATAAATAGGAAGTATTTTGTTCTAAAGTTTCAAATCCATTTGTAGTTACTCCTTCAGAAGTCAGTTCAATTACTTTTTGTATGGAATGATAAATAAAATTACTTTGAAAATCTCTAATGGAATAGGTCTTCTTCAATTGTGTTTTCCAAACCTCTTCGTCAACTCCAGGAAATGTAAATTCCATTAATGCCTTCATCATTGGATGGTCCACGGTATCTTTTAAAGCGCCGTTTATTTCGGCGTCATAATAGGGTCTTATAGAATCAAATTTTGACATTTACATTTTTATTATATTCACAAATGAACGAAATTTTATCGAATTTATACTTTTAAAAGTGTTTAAATCCCAAAAATAGCTTTCGAATTTTCGGTAGTTTGGATAGCAATTTCTTGTGATGGTAATCTATAAAGCGAAGCTAATTTATCGACTACATTCACAATATAACTACTTTCATTTCTTTTTCCTCGAAAAGGAAGGGGAGCTAAATAAGGGGAGTCTGTTTCTAAAACGATATGACTCAAGTCGATTTGATTGATAAACTGATCTATTTTTCCATTTTTGAAAGTTACCACTCCTCCTATTCCGAGTTTCATATTATAGGAAATGGCTTGTAATGCTTGTTTGTGGGTTCCTGAAAAGCAATGAAAAATTCCAAATAAATCGGCTGATTTTTCTTCTTCTAATATTTCAAATATCTCATCGAAAGCGTCTCGACAATGAATTACAATGGGTAGTTTATATTTTTTTGCCAATTGTATTTGTCTCCTAAAAGCAATTTGCTGTTCTTTTAAATGGGTTTTATCCCAATACAAATCAATCCCGATTTCGCCAATTGCATAGAATTTTCTGGAGGCCAATTGCTGTTCTACCATTTGCAATTCGTCCAAATAATTGTCTTTAACATACGTTGGGTGCAACCCCATCATTAAAAACACATTCTCGGGATAATTGGCTTCTAAAGCATACATTTTTTGGATATAATTGGAATCTATTGCGGGGATGAAAAAACGCGTTACGCCTGCATTTAAAGCGCGTTGCATCATTTCGTCGCGATCAATGTCGAATTCTTCAGAATATAAATGAGTATGAGTATCGGTGATTGTCATTTTAATTTTTCAAAAAACAAAGGTACTATTTTGATTGGTTTTGAATTCAATTTCAAACAAAAATCCCGTTTAGAAACTAAACGGGATTTTACATTGCAATTTTAAAGTTTACAATTCGAAAGCTTTTTTAGCATTGTTATCACACAACAATTCCAATGGGTTTTCTAACGCTTCTTTAACCGCTACTAGGAATCCTACTGACTCCCTTCCGTCAATGATTCTGTGGTCATACGATAACGCAACATACATCATTGGGTGGATTTCAACTTTACCGTTTACCGCAATTGGGCGCTCAATAATATTGTGCATTCCTAAAATTCCTGATTGTGGTGGGTTAATAATTGGCGTACTCAACATACTTCCAAAAACGCCTCCGTTGGTAATAGTGAACGTTCCTCCGGTCATGTCATCAACAGTAATTTGTCCGTCACGCGCTTTTATAGCTAATCTTTTTATTTCTGCTTCAATACCCATGAAAGTTAAGTTATGAGCATCTCTAACTACAGGTACCATCAATCCTTTTGGACCAGAAACAGCAATTGAAATATCACAAAAATCATAACCTATTTTATAATCGCCGTCCATCATTGAGTTCACATCTGGGAATAAGGCCAAAGCTCTAGTAACCGCTTTGGTAAAAAACGACATGTATCCTAAACCAACTCCACCGTGTTTAGCTTTGAATGCGTCTTTGTATTCATTACGCAAGGTGTTAATTGGCGTCATATTAACTTCATTAAATGTCGTTAACATTGCAGTATCGTTTTTTGCAGCAACCAATCTTTCGGCTACTTTACGACGCAACATTGATAATTTTGTTCTTTCAACACCTCTAGGGCCTCCGGTAGGAGTTCCCATTGAAGGAACGGAGTTTACCGCATCCTCTTTTGTGATTCTTCCGTCTTTTCCAGTTCCAATTATATCTGAAGGTTGGATGTTTTTTTCGTCTAATATTTTTCTAGCTGCTGGCGAAGGAGTTCCAGAGGCGTACGTTGCTGCAGCAGGAGCGGCTTTAACTTCAGCTGCTGGCTTTGGTGCTTCAACCACTTTAGTGCTTTCAGCTGCTGGCGCTGCTTCCGATGATTTACCTTCGGTATCAATTAAGCAAACTACTGCTCCAACCGCCACCGTATCTCCTTCTTCTGCTTTTAAAGTGATGGTTCCACTTACCTCAGCTGGTAATTCAAGAGTTGCTTTGTCAGAATCTACTTCAGCAATAGCTTGGTCTTTTTCTACATAATCGCCATCTTTTACTAACCAAGTTGCGATTTCAACTTCTTTAATTGATTCTCCCGGTGAGGGAACTTTCATTTCTAAAATCATGTGC
>CALPMA020000098.1 GCA_943324545.2 Chitinophaga pinensis | reverse complement strand
AACATGCAATTAGGTTATGGATTAGTTTCAGAAAACCGTTATGATGCAGGAAGTAACTTAATGAATTTTGGTAAAAAAAATAAATTTTATTTTATTACTAATTTAAATAATATTGGTAATAATGCCACTGGCGAAATAAACAATATAATTAGACCTTATAGAATTGATGGGATAGAAATTATTGGAGATAATCAAAGTGCAAACGCATTGATTGATTTAAGTACTTTTAATCCAACTTTAAAACAAAAAAGAGTGAATTTTAATAATGCAGAAATGATTTCTTTGAATTCAATTTTTACACTTTCTCCTAAAGTAAAACTTAAAGCAATGGGGTTTTTTAATTCTGATGAGAATGATTTTTTTAGAAACAGCTTTCAGTCTTTTTTGGTAGGAAACACTTCCTTTGAAAATACTGAGAATTTTGTAGGTAGGAAAACTCAAATAACAGGTTTTGGAAAAATAGACTTGACGTATGATATTTCTAAAACAAAAACATTCGAGTATACCGGAAAAATAAATAAAACCTACGAAAAAAACAAAAGCGATTTAGTGTTTAATGGAGATTTTATAAATGAAAATCTAAAAAGTGACAATCAACTGATTGACCAAAAATTAGTTTGGACCAATAAATTTAAAAGCAATAAAGTATTGTTGATATCTGGAAGATACATTAATGAAAAAAACCCGCAAAACTATAACGTCAATAAATTTATATATCAAGATTTATTTTCTCAAACTGCAAACAATATATTGCAAACGAGTGAAAATAAAATGCAATTCGCAGGAGTAGAAGCTTATTTATTAGACCGCAAAGCAAACGGTAATTTATTTGAACTTAGATTTGGGAATCAATACAGAAATGATGAGTTACTTTCCCATTTCAAAATTAAAAACAACGAAAGTATTGTTTCTGAACCAGCTGGTTATCAAAACAGTTTATCCTACAGCACTACAGATTTGTATCTAAACACCATTTATAGATTTAAATTCAAAAAAATCACGATGGCTTCACAATTAGATATTCATCAACTTTTTAATAGTTTAAAAAAGGTTGAAAATTTACAAACCCAAAGTCCTTTTTTTGTAAATCCTAAGTTCGGATTGGAATGGGAAATTAACAAAAAAAATAAAATTTTAGCTTCCTATTCAATTAATAAATCAAACGCTACTATTTTGGACGTTTATAATAGTTATATTCAAACTAGTTTTCGTTCTTTTTCAAAAGGCACGGGTAGTTTCAATCAATTGAATGCTTCGACTGCATTGGTGAATTATACTTTTGGAAATTGGGGAGAAAAATTTTTCGGTAATTTTTCGATAGTTTTATTAAAAGACAATGATTTTTTTAGTACCAATACAATACTTACCCAAAACTATTCTCAGTCTGAAAAGGTACTATTCAAAAATCGAGAATTTTTAACATTCTTTACCAATATAGAAAAGTATTTTAAACCCATTACGTCTAATTTGAAAATAACTGTTGATGGTTCTAAATCTAATTATAAGAATAGTGTTAATAATTCTGATTTACGAGAAATAAATAATAATTCTTTAAATTATGGATTCGAAATTCGATCTGGTTTCAAAGGCATATTAAACTATCATATAGGCTCAAAGTGGAATTACAATGAAATAAAAACTACAACTACAAATTCCTACACTGATTCTATGGCATTCTTAGATTTATCATTAGTAATTAATGACAAATTAAATTTTCAAATACAGACGGAACGATATTATTTTGGGAATCTTGATAAAGACAGTAATAAATATTATTTTATGGATTTAGAAGCTCGTTATGCGCCGCCCTCAGGAAAATTACATTTCTCACTTTCAGGAAACAATCTTTTCAACACGGAAACATTCAGAAGTTATAGTCTTAGCGATATTAGCATTTCAAAAACAGAATACCGCTTGCAACCAAGATACGTTCTTTTAAAAATGGAATTTAGATTTTAAACACCAAACACCTGAACCGTTTTCAAAACCGGTTAGGGTAAATATAAACTATTCAATAACCATTTCGGGAATTTCTCCTTCAATAATTAAATCGGCTTCGGTTGCCGCAATAATGTGCTCTACAGAAACACCTGGCGCTCTTTCTAGAAGTTTAAATCCTTTTGGGGTAATTTCTAAAACGGCCAATTCAGTTACTACTTTTTTAACGCAGCCCACACCTGTTAATGGTAAAGTGCATTTTTTAAGAATTTTACTTTCTCCCGCTTTGTTAACGTGCATCATCGCCACAATAATATTATCGGCAGAGGCTACTAAATCCATTGCGCCGCCCATTCCTTTAACCATTTTACCCGGAATTTTCCAGTTGGCAATATCGCCATTTTCAGAAACTTCCATCGCACCCAAAATCGTTAAATCGACGTGTTGCCCACGAATCATACCAAAACTCATCCCAGAGTCAAAAAAACTAGCTCCAGCTAAGGTAGTAATCGTTTGCTTTCCGGCATTAATTACATCGGCATCTTCTTCGCCTTCAAATGGAAACGGCCCCATTCCTAAAACACCATTCTCACTTTGAAATTCCACCGAAATGTCTTTCCTAACATAGTTGGCCACAAGGGTTGGAATTCCAATTCCGAGGTTGACGAAATAGTTGTTTTTAACTTCTTTTGCAATTCGTTTTGCAATATCTTCTTTTGTTAACATGATATTTAATTTGATGATTTGAAAATTTGATAATATGAGAATTAACCTTTACAATTAGTTCATTTCTCCTCTTCAAATTACTTTTGCCTTACCGTACGTTGTTCAATTCTCTTTTCATATTTTTCTCCTTGGAAAATGCGTTGAACGAAAATCCCTGGAATATGAATTTGGTTGGGATCTAGCGATCCCGCTTCTACTAATTCTTCCACTTCCGCCACGGTAATTTTTGCTGCCCCCGCCATACAAGGGTTGAAATTTCTAGCGGTTCCTTTAAAAATTAAGTTTCCTGCAGTATCGCCTTTCCATGCTTTTACAATTGCAAAATCGGCTTTAAAGGCATGTTCCATAACGTGCATTTTTCCATTGAATTCTCGGGTTTCTTTTCCTACAGCGACTTCAGTTCCAAAACCAGCTGGAGTAAAAAACGCGGGAATTCCCGCTTGAGCAGCGCGACATCTTTCAGCAAGTGTTCCTTGTGGGATTAATTCTACTTCGAGTTCGCCAGATAACATTTGACGCTCAAATTCGGCGTTTTCTCCAACATAGGAAGAGATCATTTTTTTGATTTGCTTTTTTTGCAATAGTAAACCAAGCCCAAAATCATCCACACCGGCATTATTAGAAATACAGGTTAGGTTGTGATTTCCTTTTTTTACTAATTCGGCGATAGAATTTTCGGGAATTCCACACAATCCGAAACCGCCAAGCAGTATAGTCATTCCGTTTTCAATCCCGTTTAGGGCGTCTTGAACGGTAGGTACCTTTTTATTAATCATTGTTTGTTTATTCTTAGTTTTTCTTAGATTCAAAAATAACGAATTATTAATCAATTTTTCATAATATCTAATAAAATAAGTAGCCTCAAAATCACCAATTCTGATTTTGAGGCTACTTATTTGATTTATATAATAATTTTGAAGTCACTCTAATTCCTAGCCCGGATGGCAGAGGAAATCCCACGCCCCTTTGCGTGGATTGCAACGCACAGCCGGAAACAGCTCCAAAAAAATTTATAGACTAAATTCGTCTGTATTTTGTTCGGTTTCTGTGGAATCTTTCTTGACTGTCGGCGACCAACAATCGACTTTTATGTTTAGATTATCGGGTCTTTCAAAGTCTTCTTTTGAGAGTGTTAGCGTTTCGTCGGCGTAGCATTTTTTCATCATTAAGCCCCAAATTGGTAATGCTGCCACGGCGCCTTGTCCGTAAGTAATACTTTTAAAACGGGCAGAACGGTCTTCGCAACCTACCCAAACACCGGTTACTAAATTGGGAACCATTCCCATAAACCAACCGTCGGATTGATTTTGTGTGGTTCCTGTTTTTCCTGCAATTGGGTTGGTAAACACATATGGATAGCCAGTAACTCTGTTGTATCCGTTACCACCGCCTTGGGTTCTCAATCGAGATCCTGATCCTTCTTCGGTTACGCCCTCCAATAATTTTATTACGGCATACGCCACGTCTTTATTCAAAACATCGTGGGACTCTGGTATGGGTTCGTAAAGTACGACTCCGTTTTTATCTTCAATTCGGGTGATGAACTGCGGTTTGATATAAACCCCTTGATTGGCAAAAGTGCTGTAGGCGGCAACCATATCTTGAACGGTAATATCTACAGCTCCTAATGCGATTGAGGGTTGCAAAGGAATTTCTGAATTTATACCAAGTTTTTTTGCTAATTCAACCACCGCTTCTGGACCCACTTTGTCCATTAATTTTGCCGAAACGGTGTTGATGGAGTTGGCCAATGCCTTTTTTAAGGTTACCATTCCGCGGTATTTATTATCAGAATTGGAAGGCGTCCACGTTTCTGTAACGTGGTGACGTCCAACAGGAATTGTAAATGGCGAGTCGATAATGGAATCACAAGGAGACATATTTAATTGCTCGATTGCGGTTGCATAAACGAAGGGTTTAAACGTTGAACCCACTTGTCGCGCGCCTTGACCTACGTGATCGTATTGGAAATATTTATAATTTATTCCACCTACCCATGCTTTTACATGTCCGGTTTGCGGCTCCATCGACATCAATCCCGTTTGAAGGAAATGCTTGTAATAACGAATAGAATCTGATGGTGTCATTATGGTATCGCGTTCTCCTTTCCAGGTAAATACGGTCATTTTAGTTTTCAAACTAAAGGACTTAATAATTTCTTCGTCACTTTTATCTTGTAATTTCAATTCTCTCCAACGATCTGATGATTTCATGGCTTGCATCATGATTTTATTGGTTTCGTCATTAGAGATATTGACGAATGGGGCGTTTTTATTAGTTTTTGATTGGTCAAAAAATTCCTGTTGTAAATTCGTTAAATGCTCCGTCACCGCATCTTCAGCATTTGCTTGAATTCTAGAATCGATAGTGGTATAAATTTTTAGTCCATCTCTGTAAATATCGTATTCTGATCCGTCGGGTTTTTTGTTTTCTTTCAACCAATTTTTCATGAATTCTCTCAAATATTCGCGGAAGTAAGTTGCAATACCATCTTTGTGGCTTTCCGGATGAAAGTCTAAAACGATAGGTTCTTTTTCCATTGTTATTTTAGCATCTTCAGTTAAAAAATGATTTTTCACCATTTGCCCTAAAACAACATTTCTACGATTTTGTACTTTTTCGAGTCTTTTAATTGGGTTGTAAAGAGAAGGGTTTTTAAGCATTCCAACAAGCATTGCTCCTTCGCTTATGTTTAAATCACGGGGTTCTTTTCCGAAATATACTTTTGCAGCAGAACGAATTCCAACCGCTGTATTAATAAAATCAGCTTTGTTGAAATACATTGCGATGATCTCATTTTTGGTATATTGTCGTTCCAATCGGATGGCAATAATCCACTCTTTAGCTTTTTGAATTATTCTAAAAGGTAAAAATTTTGATCCTTCACCGTGAAATAATTGTTTGGCTAATTGTTGCGTTAAAGTACTTGCGCCGCCACTGGTTCCAAAACTAGCAACGGCACGTAAAGTTCCTCTTCCGTCAATCCCAGAATGTTCATAGAAACGCTCATCTTCAGTTGCTACCAATGCATTAACAAGGTGTTTTGGTAAATCTTGGTATTTTATTGAAGTTCTATTTTCATTATAAAACTTTCCAATAGTCACGCCATCTGAAGAGATCACTTCTGTTGCCAAATTAGAGTCTGGATTTTCTAAATCTTCAAATGAAGGCATTGATCCAAAAAGTCCCCAAGAGGCAAAAAGGAAAAACACACTTATTCCAATAAGACTGTAAAAAAAGATTTTCCAAAATTTCTTTTTGTAGTAATCGATGTCTTTAACAGGGGTGTTATTTTTTTTAACTGCCATACTATTATTCTAATGATTCTATTCTAAAACCAACTTCGGTAATCCCTTCTAAATCTTGAACTCCTGTTATTTTTCCTGTTTGTCGGACAGCTTGTTTGATGTGAATTTTATTGTTTTCGGAAGCTTTAAATTTCACATTTTCTTTGTAATACAATTTACTTTCTTTAATATCACTAAATCCTTCGCCAAGTATACTTCCATCCAAATCTGCCATTTGATATTCAAGTGTATCCACTTTGGTTTGCCCATTTGGTTGTTCGAGGTAAACGATTAAAAAAAGATTGTTAAACTGATAATCGTCATTTGCTCTTAGGTTTATAAACAAATTATATTTTTTTAAAGTATCGATTTTTGGAAGTTCAAAAACGACTTCTTTTTTAAAACTCCACGTGTTTCCTAATGACTGATATTCGTCAAAAACCCTTTTTTTATCGCACGAAATAAAGAGTCCGGCAATAATAATAAAAAGAAAACTATTCTTTAGGTTCATTGTTAATATTAGGTTTAATTGTATTTTCGTTAGGCCTTATTTTGTTATTTCCAAATGGCTTTCCTTGGTTTATATTTTGTTGTGGTCTATTATTAGCCACTATTGCATTCTCACCCGGACGTTTGTTATTTCTGTTTGGTTTTTTCTTTTTCTTAGGCTGATCGAATCTCGTTAGACTTTCTTGTCCCATGGCATTATTGAAGTCTTTTTCAGGTTCAGAAACAATTTCTAAGGCAAAATCTTCAAGAGAAGAAACTATCTTTTTTAATTTATTTTCTGCGATAATTTCTCTAACCTGATCGATTTTAAGTACATGCCAATTGGCAAAATTATTAGTGTAGGCAAACCACATTAAACCTTTAAAAATATCTTGTTTTTGACAAATGGCATCCCCTTTTTCGGTACTCAGTTTAGTATCAAAATCAGGGAAAGTTTTCAACGCATCCATGTAAGTGTCCAACTCATAATTCAAACAACATTTCAATTTACCACACTGTCCAGCTAATTTTTGAGGGTTAAGAGACAACTGTTGGTAACGCGCCGCTGAGGTATTTACACTTCTAAAATCGGTTAACCATGTTGAACAACATAATTCTCTTCCGCATGAACCAATTCCGCCTAATCGAGAGGCTTCCTGACGAAAACCAACTTGCTTCATTTCAATTCTGGTGTTGAATTCTTTAGCAAAATCTTTAATTAATAAACGGAAATCTATTCTTGCTTCTGCAGTGTAATAAAAGGTAGCTTTCAGTCCGTCACCTTGAAATTCGATATCAGAAATTTTCATTTCTAGTTTTTGAGCGATCGCTAATTCCCGAGCTCTAACTTTCATTGGCTCTTCTTTGTCTCTGGCTGCCGACCAAATATCGATGTCTTTTTGTGAAGCTTTT
>CALPMA020000097.1 GCA_943324545.2 Chitinophaga pinensis | reverse complement strand
TTGGAAAAAACAAGGTGAATTTGTTACAAAAGAAGCATGGGAAAAGTATCTAACAAATTATGCTACAAAAATAAATAATCCTTTGATTGTTAAGATTAAATAGCAAATATTGTAATAATTAGAAATCTATAAATTTATTTATGGATTTTTTTATTCCCAATTATCAGTTCTAAAGGAGGAGGCAGGCAACATATTATTATCAAATAAAGTGCCTACAAACCAATTACTCCAACCGTATCGAACCGCTACTGGTTCCGTAACTTCTGAACTTGATACTTTTACTTGTTTATGATTGATAATTATAGCTTTTGCAGGGTGAAATACTTTATCAGCACCAGCGATTTCGAAATTACTAACTTCCAATTCAGAAGAATAGATACCCGTTTCAGCAAAATTAAAATTCAAGAATAAAGCCCCTTCTTTAGCTTCCATCGACTTGTAAATGGGTCCTGTACAATCTACCTCTTTAAACCCATAGGTTTTGTTTAAAGCAATATATAGCAATCGTTCAGCAACTTCCTTTTTGCGTGGTGGATGAATGGTTTGCTCTGAACCAATATCTGATAGCACCGCCATTCCTGAATTTGGAATAACCTCTAAAGCTTTTAATTGCGCTTCTCTTTGAAATTGAGATTTTGATTTGTCTATATATTTATTAGGAGCTATTTGAACATAATAAAATGGGAATTCACCTATATTCCATTGTTTACGCCAATCTTTTACCATTTCTGGAAGTAATTGTTGGTATAATTTAGGTTCATCTCGATTCGTTTCCCCTTGATACCAAAGTACGCCTTTAATGGTATAGAATGTTATTGGATTAATCATCGCATTATAAATCGCTGATGGAATTCTTTTGTATTTTTCAGTGGTATCTTTTTTGACTTTATTGACATCCAAAAAAGGAGTTACAGCTTCTTTACTCATCCATGGTTGTATTCTAGTTCCTCCCCATGAAGTCATAATTATACCAACTGGTACCTCTAAAATTTCTTCTAATTTTTGTCCGTAAAAATAAGCTACAGCACTAAAGTCCTTTGTGTTATTTGGATTAGCGATATCCCATTTTTTATAACTTGCTACCGTATCTAATGGCGTTGGATTTCCATTTTCGGTAATAGAAAACAACCGAATATTATTATTTCTAGAATTTTCAATAGCTGCATTCCCTTCAAATGTAGGTTGACCGGTATACCCTTTTAACGGCATTCTCATATTGGATTGTCCTGAACAAACCCAAACTTCTCCAAACAGTATGTTTTCCAATTTGATATTAGATTCTAAACTACTTAATTGAATGGTTTGTGGATCTTTGCTTAAAGTGGTCTTTAAAATTACTTCCCAGCGACCATTTTCAGGTGTAGTTATTTTAATTTCATTGGCAAGCCAACTCGCTTTTATACTTATTTTCTCACCTGAATTGGCCCATCCCCATATTTTAACTGAAGTATTTCGTTGTAAAACCATATTGGAAGCAATAATTCCAGGTAATTTTATTTTTGCAAATAGGGAAGTATTATTGGACAAGAAAATTAACGAAATAAATACAATTACAAGTTTTTTCATAAAGCTATTTTTTAATTATTTTAATTGATTCGGACTTAATTTCCCCATTATAAAAATGTATAATATACAATCCTGATTTTAAATTCGACACTTCAATTTTAGCAGTCAAACCATTCAATTCTATAAGTTTTTTACCTGAAACATCAAAAAGCTGTAGTTTGTTGTAGTTTTTTAAAATAGCCTCTGATAATTCCATAGTATCACCAACAGGATTCGATATTGAAATTCTTCTATCTTCTAAATTGTTCTGACTTGTCCCTAAAAAAGCTACTTCTTGAATGCTGAATCCAGAAAAACGAACGGCTTCATCACGTAGATTATTAATATCATTCAAGCTTCTGTAAATACCCCATTTTGGACGAATAAAACTATTGTCTGGACGAATAGTGGCAATATTATTGTTTGTATAAGATAGCAAAACAGTTCCATCACTACGTTTTTTCAAAACTATTGAGTAAAAACCATTCCCACTCACATTTATTCGTTCTTCAGCATCTACCCAGTTTCCTAGAAATGGTAATAAATTAACAATATTGATTTTATTTGCACCTGAAGTTGCATTTTCGACATATATCAATTCCAATTTATTAGGTGTTCCTAGTCTAGGAGTTAAAGTAAAAATGGGACTACTATCATCCCCGTCAACTGCTTTTATTTGATGAATATGAGTAAAATTTGATGAAGGTTGAAAACCAATTGGCAATTTAAAGCTCCATTTGTATATAATATTCTCTCCAATAGTACCTTTTAAATTATCTGGTGATGGGGCATAAGTTTTAATTTCAGTACGTTGCCTGTCTGTTAATGTTGGATCGACAGGCTCGTTATCCAATAAAGCATGTGAATAAAATTCAAATACATATCGAAGTAAGTCATTGTCATAAACTTCTGCAATATGTTTATTTCCTCCTGCTGCCCAAGGATGAAATAAATCGGGTGCCTCAACAGCACCGAATCCATTTCCAGGAGCAAAAACATTGGTAATTAATTCATAGGTATTTCCTGGTCCGTTTGCATCTAATGTGACTTGTGAAAACGAAGCTTGAATTTGACATATAGTTGCAAATCCGACTATTATTATATTATTTCTTAATGAATTATTCACTTTCTTTAATCGAAAAGTCATTAAATCGAACCGCTTCATCTCTTAAATCTTCTGCCTTTTTCAAACTTCTATAAATGCCCCATTTTGGCCTAATAAAGTCATTGTCGGATCTAATTGTCATGATGTTATCACTTTTAAACGAAAGTAATTCCTTGCCGTTTTTTATTTTTTTTATTGAAATAGAGTAGGTACCTTTTTCACCAATTTTGATTTTTTCGGTTATTTCCACCCAAGTTCCTTCAAATTCTGACAGATCAGCGCTTGCAACAGTATTTTCATTATTATGAATTACAATTAGCTGATTTACCTTTGCTTTTCTAGCTGTAATTGTAAAAATCGGTAAATCTTGTGACCCACCCACGGCTTTTATTTGATGCAAATGGGTAAAGTTACTTGAGGGTTGAAACCCTTTTGGTAATCTAAATTTCCATTTATATGTTACAGTTTCTCCTAAAGTTCCAATTAAATTTGCTGGCGAAGGCTCATACGTTTTTATTTCAACACGTTGTCTATCTATTTTTTCACATCTGTCGTTATCAGGAGTCACATGAGAATAAAATTCAAATACATTTTCATTTAATTCATCATCCCAAACTTCTGCAATATGTCTACCAAAGGAGCCGTGAATGCACTCAGGATGTTCAACTGCCTCATTTCCTGGTGCCAAAACTGAATTGATTAACTCATAAGTATTTCCGGGCCCATCCGACTTTAATACTACTTGAGAAAAGTTATTAAATGGTAAAAAAGAAATCAGTATTGCAACAGGTATTTTCATTATAATAATTTGAAATAAATAAAAATGCGATATTGAAAAATACCGCATTTTCATTTGAATTAAAAATATGATTATTTAATTATTAATTTTTTTGTTGTTGTTAAACCTGCTTCAGTGATTTTCACAAAGTATGTTCCTTGACTTAGATTTGAAACATTAATCGATTCAGTAAGTGTTTTATCTTGCAAAACCTGTTGACCTAAAGTAGTATAGATTGTAATCTCTTTTTCTAAATTAGAAGAAGAAGAGATAAATAATTTACCATTTGATAATGGATTAGGATAAATAGTCATATTTGAAATTGAATCATTAATTATACCTAATGTCGCAGCACCTCCTAAAGCTTGTCCCCAGTTATTTGCTACTCTAATTTCATCTAAAGTAATAAACGGAGTAGTTGCCGATGACTGTTGTGTTAAACGAACTCTATCAACAGCAAGAGCAACTGTTCTAGGCAAAGTTATAGCATTTGGAGTAGGTTCTATAGAATTAGAAGTTGGATTAATCCATAATTTTGAAATTAAATTATCATAAGAATAATTGGTAACTAAGGTTATTGGAGTGTTAACACTATAATCTGTTGCATCCCAAATAATATCATTTGCTAAAATTGTGTCTGCTGGAGATGCATTAATACCAATATTAAATTTGGTAGCATCTGTTGAGCTTGTTTTTAAGTAAACTGCTGCAGTATAAGCATTTGTTTGTAATGTACCTAAATAATTTGCTAAACTAAAGAAATGTCCGGGAGCTACATATGTTTCAGGATTTGTTCCTAATGGTGTAGTTACGCTCACATTAGTTATAGCATTTAAATTAGTCACCATAAATATACAGGAAGCATAAACTAATCCAGTACTTGGTGCATTGAAAAGTATTTGAGGGTCAATTCCAGATTTATCAAAAGTTACCGCATTTCCTCCAGGAGTTGGTAATACACTTGAAGTCCAAGTTGAGGGTTGAGCAGCTATTAAAGCATCATCGGATGCTGCAGTAAATGCAGTTATTTGATCACTTACACTCCAAAAACCTAAACCGGTTCCGGATAACCCATTATTGTTAATAAGTATTAATTTGTCTCCAATAGTGTAGTTACTAAAATTTTCATGAAATGGTAATGTTCTTAATGCAATATCCCCTACAAAAACTTGACAGGCTGTTCTTTCACTTTCAGTACCATTTATTGTTTGCGATGCATAAAAATTGGTATAAGTTAAAGGCGTATTATTTGCTAATTGAGTTCCACCTGTAGCTGCAGCAAACCATTTTACATTTGTTCCTGTGGCAACTAAATTAGCAACTGTTGGATTTGAAGCACTACTAAAAGTTTGTCTTTTTTCTACCACTGGTACAGGTGTAAAAGCAGGTATTGCACTTAGATTAATTTTAAAATTGTCAATTTGCATTTGATTTGCCACACTTGCCGAAGTGCTTAAACCCGCAAGATATCCAAAATGTGTCACAGCAGTCGAAGTATAGGTAGCATCGACAACGGCTGAACCTGCGCTTAAAAATGTACCTGTTGAAGGATCAACAAAAATAGTTGGTGATGCATCTTCACGATAAAACAATTGCCAAGAATCAAAATCAGGGTTATAGGTAACTTTAATACTCAAATTATTTGGCGCAGTAGTTGAAGCAACAGCACCAGCGTTTAAAGCAGGCGTAGTGAGTAATGCATCTGAAACGATACTTCCTAAAGCTTGTGATCCAATACCATTTTGAAATTTAACCAATCGCACAGCCCCTGGATTAAATCCAGCAGCATTATCTAAGCTTCTTTGCAATATTAAAGCATAACCATTTGTATTTGTAGCAGTTAAATTTGAACCTGTCGCACAAAGAACAACTGCAAGATAGTAAGAACCATCAGCATAAGTATTTGATGAGGACGACATTGATCTTGAAGCTTTCATATTAACTGACCAAGTTACTAAACTTGTATTATTGGTAAGCGTTGTATTAAATCCTGCAGTAATGTTTGAAAAGGGAGCAGTTAGACTACATCTATTTGATAAATTGTAAAAAGATAAAGTAGTAGTTGTACTTGTTGCAGTAGCAGCAGCAGATAAAGTAACACTTGTCCCACTAACTGCCGTAACTGTTGTATTACTTGGAATTGCTGTCCCTGATACAATTTGTCCAATTTGAATCAAAGGATTTGCCGCAGATAATGTAACAGCTGTAGAACCTGAAGTGAGTGTTGAATTTAGAGCAGTTATTGCTTTTGCAGAAAAATTTAAGTACATATCTGTACTCGGTGAAACACTAACTGTAGAAATTGCATTACTTGAAGTTGTTGCCACCGTATAATTAACTGACGGGATAGAAGTTCCACCAGTGTATGCTGCGTTAAGACTAGTGCCAAAAGTTTCTTCAAAAACAGTTTGACCTGATGCTTTGTTGGTACCAACCAGCATTAATAAAAAAGCACAATAAATAGATTTGTAGTTAAGTAATAATTTTTTCATACATTTTATTTTAATTCATTAATTTAAGTAACATTAAAATATCTATTTAATAATTATGGAATCCATATTTATTATTAGATAAATCAAAATTATGCTTTATGTAGAAAATTAAAATACTATTGTAGGGGTAATATTGTACAGATATGTTAATTTTAATAGCTTCGAAATAGTATTATGGGATAAATTTAAATTAAAAAATACCCGTTGTTTCTAAAGGGTATTTTTAATTATTTATATAAATATATTATTCAAATGGTGGAAAAGAAGTTGGATCTAAATATCTTCTTAATCTTGAAGGATCTGTATAATCTACTGGCATTGGAGTTGGTAAATTATTAGCTGGATTAATTGGTCCTGTAAATTTTCTTGGCACACCTTGTCTTTCATCTATATTTGGTGTTAGAGGATTATCAACCGCTGCTCCGTTAAAAGGAAAATAACCATTAGGCGTTAGAACATTATTAATTAAAATATTAGGCCTTTTATTTTCTACTTTAGTCATAAAATTATCTCCGTCATCATCAATATCTAAGTAGTTGGGTTTTCCATCACCATCACTGTCATAACTTTTAGGTTTTTGATTTGCAATAGCTGGATTTACTTCGTACTTTGATAATATTCCATCCCTATCATGGTCTCTACTTTTTTGACTTTTTAATTTAAAACTAAATATTAAAGGAGAATAAGAAGGTATAAGAGGCGACGGCATTTGATTGTAATAAGCCATTCCTGAAGGTAAAAACATTACTCCTGCTCCAAAATTTGAAAACGTACTTGGATTTGGCCCCGGAGCCGAATCATAGGTCCCAGTTTTAAACAATGGAACAATTTCACCCCAACCGGCAACTACAGATTCTAATTGAAACCAAACCGGTGTTTCTGAATAGTCAAATTGTGCATTAGTCAATAAATTACCTTTATAAGATACATAAATAGAATCAACAGCAGTAGTACTTTCATTAGTCCCTTCTCTCAATTTTAAATAATAAATTTTGTAGTTAACTCCGTGCTCATCATTTTGAACATTGTGAAACTGTAAAGGATAATTTTGCTGCGCTCTAATTGAAAGTTGCGTTCCACCTGAAGGAATTTTAGCAAATGTGATATTAAAATCAGCATCAACTGATGCTATATAATGAGTATTTAAGTATTTATCAATTGAATCTAAATCAGCACGATACTGTACAGGATATTCTCTTAGTACTACATCATAACTAGGAGTTTCATTTTTAGTACAAGAAACCAATGTTATTCCAATTAATGTTAAACCAAAAACAAAAATTAAAGCTAATTTAAAATATTTATTCATTTTTTTTAATTTTAAGAGCGCAAGATACAATATTGATTTATTTTTGTATTCAATTTAACTTCTATTTTAGAAAAAAATTATGAGAGTAGATAAATTTTTATGGTGTGTGAGGTATTATAAAACAAGAAATATGGT
>CALPMA020000096.1 GCA_943324545.2 Chitinophaga pinensis | reverse complement strand
AGGTCTTCATGGTTATTTTAATTTTAGTAAAAATACTGATTTTATTTTACTTGACTGTAAATATAGGCTTCCAATCCTTTTAATTCTTCGTCCGACATTTCTTTTGTAAGCGCTAAATTGGTTTTCATCATTTCGTATTGTGAAGGATCAACAATTGGTTTTGCCTCGTCTTTTAGAAAGGAAACTAGGTCGCCATTTTGTACTTTGTAGCTTTTCGCAATTTCTTTTACGCTTGGTCCCACTAGCTTTTCATCCATTCTGTGGCAAGCAGCACAATTCCCTTTTCCTTCAAAAATGGATTTTCCAAGTTCCTCGGGTGTTTGTGAAACTTCGTTTGGAATGGGTTGACCAAAAGTTGTTTCGTTTTCTTTTTTACAAGAAATAAATGCAATCAGAAAAACAAATAAAGCTACTTTTTTCATGGTTATCGGTTTAAAATAATAGCGGCTTCTTTAGCAAAATAGGTCGAAATTAAACTAGCTCCTGCTCTTTTGATGCACATTAATTGTTCCATCATAATTTTGTCGTGATCGAGCCAACCTCTTTCGGCAGCAGCTTTTATCATAGCATATTCTCCCGAAACATGGAAAACGGTTACGGGAACATTCACCGCATTTTTGACTTCACGAACAATGTCAAGATACGCAATTCCAGGTTTTACCATAACCATATCGGCACCTTCCTCAACATCCATTAAGGCTTCTTTGATGGCTTCGATGCGATTGGCATAATCCATTTGGTAGGTTTTTTTGTCTTTTGGAATATCCGCATTATCGACAGGCGCACTGTCTAAAGCATCACGAAAAGGCCCGTAAAATGCCGAAGCATATTTAGCCGAATAACTCATAATTCCCACATTTTGAAATCCTGCAGCATCCAATCCCTGACGCAAACGCAAAACACGACCGTCCATCATGTCGCTTGGTGCTACAAAATCGGCTCCAGCTTGTGCGTGAGAAACTGCCATTTTCACTAAGGCCTCGTTGGTAGAATCATTTTCTACATCCCCATTTGCAATAATCCCGTCGTGACCATAAATGGAATACGGATCCAATGCCACATCGGGCATAACAATCATTTCTGGGCAAGCGCTTTTGATGGCTTTGATGGCGCGTTGCATCAATCCGTTTGGGTTCCAAGCTTCTTTTCCGGTGTTGTCTTTTAGCGATTCGTCTACTTTTACGTATATGTTTACGGCGCGAATTCCTAAAGCAAATAATTCTTTCACTTCTTCAACGGTTAAATCGATGGAACGGCGAAAAATCCCAGGCATGGAAGGAATTTCGGTTTTGTAATTTTCACCTTCTGCAATAAACATTGGAAACATAAAATCACTTGGACTTAATGTTGTTTCGCGAACCAAACTTCTAATGGATTCACTTACTCTTAATCTTCGGCCTCTTTGTAATGGGAACATATTTTATAGCTTTATAGCCTTTAGCTTTCAGCAATTAGCTGATGCGTTTAGCTTTGTTATTAATCCGTTTAGAATTTTTTTTATTTCTTCAACTCAGTTAATTGCTGATAGCCAATCTTTTGGATTCTCCAACACTTTAATTAATTTTTCCTCTTCGCTTCCTTTTTCAGGATGATGGTCGTAAACCCACTGGACACGTGGCGGCAAACTCATCAAAATACTTTCAATTCTTCCATTGGTTTTTAAGCCAAAAAGGGTGCCTTTATCGTGTACCAAATTAAATTCGACATATCTTCCACGACGGATTTCTTGCCACGTTCTTTGTGCTGAAGTGTAAAGCAAATTTTTTCTTTTTTCAACAATTGGAACATAGGCTTCTAGAAAACTATTTCCCACTTCGGTTACAAAATTATACCAATTTCCCATTGAAATTTCTTCGGTAGCTTTGCAATAATCAAAAAATAATCCGCCAATTCCACGCGCTTCATTGCGATGGGCATTCCAGAAATACTCGTCACATTGTTTTTTATATTTTGGATAAAAATCCGAATTGTGTTTGTTGCAAGCCGTTTTACACGTTTGATGAAAATGTATTGCATCTTCTTCAAACAGATAATAAGGTGTTAAATCTTGACCGCCACCAAACCACGAATTGATTACCTTTCCGTTATCATCATACATTTCAAAATAGCGCCAATTCGCATGAACCGTTGGCACCATTGGACTTTTAGGATGCAAAACCAAACTCAATCCACAAGCAAAAAAATCAGCTTCGCCCACATTAAATAATTTCTGCATGCTCTCTGGTAATTTTCCGTGTACCGCTGAAATATTCACACCGCCTTTTTCGAAAACCGCTCCGTTTTCTATCACGCGGGTTCTTCCGCCACCGCCTTCAGGTCGTTCCCATATGTCCTCACGGAATTTAGTTGCGCCATCAGCAGCTTCCAATCCTGCGCAGATTTGGTCTTGAAGGTTTTGTATGTATTGGTAGAATTTATTTTTCATTTTTTAAGCTTAAAGCCAATTGCTGTCTGCTAACAGCTATTTTTGGTATTCCTTAACGGCATCCACAAACGCCTTCGCATGGTCTACAGGAATATTTGGTAGAATTCCGTGACCTAAATTAACTACGTATTTGTCTTTTCCGAATTCGTCTATCATTTGGTGAACCATTTTCTTGATAACTGGAATTGGCGAAAGCAAACGACTTGGGTCAAAATTTCCTTGCAAAGTGATGTTTCCACCTGATAAATATCTTGCGTTTCTTGCAGAACAAGTCCAATCTACACCTAAAGCTGAAGCCCTACTTTTTCCCATTTCTCCCAAGGCAAACCAACATCCTTTTCCGAAAACAATAACGTGGGTTTCATCTGCCAAAGCTTCTACAATTTGGTTGATGTATTTCCAAGAAAATTCTTGATAATCAACTGGCGAAAGCATTCCGCCCCAAGAATCGAAAATCTGAACGGCATCAACACCTGCTTTCACTTTTTCTTTCAAATATAAAATAGTGGTATCGGTAATTTTTTGTAATAATACGTGTGCCGCAACTGGATTAGAAAAACAAAATCCTTTGGCAGTATCAAAACTTTTTGAGCCTTTTCCTTCCACAGCATAACAGAAAATCGTCCACGGTGAACCTGCGAAACCAATTAATGGAACTTCATCGTTCAACATTTCTTTGGTTAATTTAATAGCGTCCATTACATAGCCCAAAGTCTCATGGATATTTGGAACAATCACTTTTTCGACATCTTGAATGGTACGAATTGGGTTTGGCAAAAACGGCCCAATGTTCTCTTTCATCAATACTTCAATTCCCATTGCTTGAGGAACAACCAAAATATCCGAGAATAAAATAGCTGCATCTGGCGCAATTCTGCGAATGGGTTGAACGGTAATTTCAGCCGCTAATTCTGGAGTTTGACAACGCGTGAAAAAATCATATTTGTCGCGCAACGCGATGAATTCTGGCAAATATCTTCCCGCTTGACGCATCATCCAAACCGGCGGACGCTCAACTGTTTCTCCTCGTAATGCTTTTAAAAATAGGTCGTTCTTTATCATTTATTTTGCTTTATGCTAAAAGCTAAATGCTCTAAGCTAATTTTCATTTATCTAAATTCTGTAATTGCATCCTCAATTACTTCTTCAATGGAAGGTTGATTTGCAACGATTATATTTTTTACATTCATTGGTAAAGCTGCAGCAGTGGTTTCACCAATACAAAAACAGATTTCCTTTTTTAATTTGTTTTCCATTAGATAACTTTCCACTCCCGACGGACTAAAAAACAAAATAGCTTCTACGGCGTCTTTTATTTTTTTTGGTGTCAAGGATGTTTCGTAAACCTGAATTTCATTGAACTTAATTTTCGCTTCTTTTAATGCTTTTGGCAAGGTTTCTTTTCGCAAATTTCCACTAAAAAAAGTGTAGCTTTCATTAGCATAAATCAAAGTAATAATTTCAGCTAAATCGGCAGCATAATCAACGTATACAATTACGTTAAATCCGTTTTCTTCTAATAATGCCTTTGTTTTTATGCCAACACAAAAAACATTTTTTGATTTTAATTCTTGACATTTTGGATGAAGCAAAACGCTTTGAGCGGCATTTTGACTTGTAAAAATCAAGTTGGTATTAATTTCTTGAAGCACAAAATTCTGATTTTTTGTAGCGATAAAATCTTCTTCTATAACTGAAAAATAAGCATTTTCTAATGTCTCTCTTTGAGATAGAGAAAGCACTTTCGTAGATAATATGGGCACTAAATTACGCATCTTTTTTCATAGATTCTTTAATGTTAGTCATCAGATTATCACCACCACTGGTCAAAATTTCTTTAGCCAATTCAAATCCGATTTTTTTCCATTGTTCAATTGGAACTACTCTTTCAACTTCCATTTTTTGCGTTCCATCAATGGATAAAAGGGCGCCTCTAAATTCGATGGTATCTTCAGTAAACTTTGCAATTGCTCCAATTGGCGCGGTACATCCACCTTCCAATGTTCGCAAAAACTGTCTTTCTATATAGGTACAAATATCGGTTTCTAAATCATTTAATTCTGAAACTGCTTGCCAGCAAAATTCGTCATTTGCCATTGCTAAAACTACCATTGCGCCTTGAGCAGGGGCTGGAATCATCCAGTCTAAGACTTCGCATTTTTCTGGTTTAAGTCCGATTCTCTCTAACCCCGCTGCCGCAAATAGGGCTCCGTTCCAATCATTATCTGTGAGTTTTTGCATTCTCAAGTTCACATTTCCACGTAAATCAACCACTTTGTGATTCGGATATTTATTAAGCCATTGTGCTTGACGACGTAAACTTCCGGAGGCAATAGTCGCCTCTTGAGACAGGAAATCTAAATTGGTTTTGTAAAGCAAAAGGTCCTTTTCGTTGGCTCTTTCTAAAACTGCCGCTTGAACAATTCCTTCAGGTAATGCGGTAGGAACGTCTTTCATGGAATGAACTGCAATATCAACCTGGCCATTGATCATAGCAATATCGAGGGTTTTTGTAAAAATCCCCGTAATTCCAAGTTCATACAATGGTTTGTTTAAAATAATATCACCCGTAGATTTTACCGCAACAATTTCGGTTTTATAACCTAAATCGTTTAATTTTTTTTCCACTGTGTGCGCTTGCCAAAGTGCTAATTCACTGTCCCGAGTTCCGATTCGTATCACTTTTTGAGCCATTTTTAAGTAGTTTTGAAATCTTTACTTCAAGATTTTAAGACAATGTAATTTTATATTTTTCTTCTATTTCAGAAGTTTTTTTAACGGGCAATTGATGACCAATCTGGAAAACCTTTTCAATGAATTCAATGCTTTCATCAACAGAAGTATTTTCATCTTTAAGGTGACTTGCAAAATGATTGGTGATTTTTTGAATAATTCTAGCACTGATTAATTCGGCTTGTTCTTCATCAAAGTTAGGAAGTTTCTTGCGATGGTAGGTGAGTTCGTTTTCAACGATATCGTTTAATTTTGCTTTTAACGCGTGAATAGTTGGTGCGTGTTTTCTACCATTCATCCAAATATTAAATTCCATTTTGAAATCTTCAATAATCGCTTCTGCAGCTGGAATATGTTGTTTTCTTCTTTCTAAAGTATCGTCGGTCATTTGTGATAAATGATCCATATGGATTAAAGTTACGCCTTCTAAATCGGTTACATTTTCATGAACGTTTTTCGGAATTGATAAATCTAGGATTAAGATTGGCTTTTTAAGATTTAAAATAGCCTTATCGATTGTAGGATTTTGAGCGCCAGTTGCCACTACAACCACATCGGCTTTTTGAAGTTCCAAATGCAATTCGGCATAATCTTTAACGATCAAATTCAATTTTCCAGCTAGTTTCTCCGCCTTATCTTTGGTTCTATTAATAAGGGTAATCTGTTCGTTTTTGGTATGTTTAACCAAATTTTCACAGGTATTTCTTCCGATTTTTCCTGTTCCAAAAAGTAAGATATTTTTGTTCCCAATATCTTCAACAGTTTTTATAATATATTGTACCGACGCAAATGAAACGGAAGTTGCTCCGGAGCTTATTTCGGTGTCGGTTTTGATTTTTTTGCTAGCCTGAATTACAGCATTGATCAATCGATCTAAAAAGGTATTTATTAATCCTAATTTTCTAGATTCGGCAAAGCTTAATTTTAGTTGGCTTATGATTTCAAAATCTCCAAGAATTTGACTGTCTAAGCCTGTTCCCACTTGAAAAATATGATTTATAGCTTCTTGCCCTTTGTAAATAAAACCATATTCTTGAAAGCCTTGCACCGTTCCTTGGCTGTGTTCACAAATTAGTTTTATCAGTTGGAAAGGGTGTTCTGCAAAACCATAAACTTCGGTTCTATTACAGGTTGAAGTCACAATCAAACTATCAATGCCTTCTTGCTTTGCTTGTTTCAAAAAACGAGTTTTAGCGTTAGAATCCAAACTAAATTTACCTCTGATTTCGGCATCCGCTTTTTTATAGCTTAAGCCTACAGAATAAAAATAGAGCTGTTTCGATTGATTGTTTTTCATAAATGTACTTTCAAAAGTTCAGCAAAATTACAGCTATAGTTTTTATAAAAACAACGCTTAAAGGACTATTTGTGTCGCTAAGAGATTTTTTGTCTTTAAATCGTTATTTTTGCATTTATATTTCTATTTTTGCAATAAAATAAGATACTTTCGGCCTGTTTATTTAGATGTATTCTAAATAAAAAAGCAATCAAAATCGTGTTTTTTAAATAAAAAAAATATCGCTATGGGTTCTCAAGAAGTAATAAAAATTGAAGATGATTTTATCTTAATCCGCTTTCAAAATGATGAAAATGAACCTTTTCATGTTGAAAAACAAATAAGTCAAGGTCTTATCCAATTTCATTTTGGAATAAAAGGAAAAGCAAAATTTATTTTTAATCAAGGAAATTACACCTTAGATTTAAAGGAAGAAAAAGCGCTTTTGCTTTATAATCCTCAAATAGAATTACCTTTAAATTTGATTTTAGAACCTCAAACTTGGGTAATTTCTGTAATAATTTCGATTAAAAAATTCCACGCCTTATTTTCTACCGAAGCCAGTTATATTCCATTTTTAAGTGGTGAAAACCAAGATAAAAAGTATTACAACGAAAGCGATATTAGTCCTTCAATGGCTATTGTATTGAGCCAATTGTTTCATTATAATTTGCATCCAAACATAAAAAACCTTTATTATAAAGGAAAAGGATATGAATTATTGAGTTTGTATTTCAATCGTTCTGAAGATCCAGATGCGGAGCAATGTCCGTTTTTAATTGATGAAGAAAATGTCATGAAAATTAAAAAAGCAAAGGAAATTGTTATTGCAAATATGGCGGAACCTCCAGGATTACAAGAATTAGCTGACCAGGTAGGATTAAATTTGAAGAAATTAAAAATGGGTTTCAAACAAATTTATGGAGATACCGTTTATGGCTTTCTTTTTGATTACAAAATGGAATGTGCTCGAAAATTATTAGATAGCGGTTCTTATAATGT
>CALPMA020000095.1 GCA_943324545.2 Chitinophaga pinensis | reverse complement strand
CGAACTCCAATGATCATTTCTGTTCCTGGAAATGCACCTTCAGTGACCAGTGCTCCATCAGAATTTGTTGATATTTTTCCAACATTATGTGATGCAGCAGGGGTTAAAATTCCAGAATATCTAGATGGAATTAGTTTATTACCTATAATTAACAAATCGGCTAAATCAGTTAAAGAGTATTCAATTAGCCAATATCCAAGAAGTGGAAATGGATCTGAAACGGAGCGTCAAGGTTATGCTTCATCAAAAGTGATGGGTTATTCATTAAGAGATAAAAGATACCGATACACCATTTGGTTAACCAATGATTTTAGAAGTAACAAGCCTTTTAACGCTGATTTAGTTGTAGGAACCGAATTATACGATTATGAAAAAGATCCTAACGAAACTGTAAACGTTGTTGACGCTAAAGAATACAAATCGGTTGCAAAAGATTTAAAATCAAAAATGATAAAATTCTTGGCAACTCAAGTAAAATAATAATAATTTAAATTAATTTAGTTCTTCAAATAATAAAATATGAAAAATAATTTTTTAATCATTTTTCTGGGGCTAAGTTTATTTATATCAGTAAATAGTAGTGTAGCACAACAAAAATCAATGAAGAAGCCAGTTTCTAAAAAAACGACTTCTAAAAAAACGTGTTGTACTACTACAATTCCAAATAGATTAGGAACCAATACTACTTCAAAATCAACTGTTTCAAATTTATTGAAAATTACTGATAACAAAAATCACGAAGGAATGGTTTGGATTCCGGGCGGTACCTTCAGTATGGGCGGCGATAATGACCAAGCGCGTCAGGATGAATTCCCAAAACACCAAGTAAAATTAAATGGTTTTTTCATGGATGTTACAGAAGTTACCAATGCGCAATTTGCCAAATTCGTTGCAGCAACTGGTTATGTTACTACAGCCGAAAAAGATATTAATTGGGACGAATTAAAAAAACAATTGCCTGCAGATACTCCTAAACCTGATGGGGAAACTTTAAAAGCAGCCTCTTTAGTTTTTGTACCAACTAGTGGTGAAGTGAGTTTGCAGGATTACAGCCAATGGTGGAATTGGTCCCATGGTGCCAGTTGGAAACATCCGCAAGGAAAAGACAGTTCTATTGAAGGAAAAGACAATTTGCCTGTAGTCCATATCAGTTGGGACGATGCAAACGCCTATTGTAAATGGGCAGGAAAACGATTGCCAACAGAAGCGGAATGGGAATTTGCTGCTAGAGGAGGATTGACTAAAAATGTGTATGCATGGGGAAATGAAAAAGTAGATGAGGGTAAATTCCATTGCAACTATTTTCAAGGTAATTTCCCATATAAAAATGAAGTTAGTGACGGATTTATTGGCTCAGCCCCAGTAAAATCATTTTCAGCAAATGGGTATGGATTGTTTGATATGGCGGGAAATGTTTGGGAATGGTGTGCGGACAAATATAATAATAGTTCCTATGAAGCTTTTAATAAAATTAAGTTAGCTATAAATCCAAAAGGGCCTACAAAAAGTTATGATCCTGACGAACCTTTAGTCGAAAAGAGAGTGATGAGAGGGGGGTCCTTTTTATGTAATGAGTCGTATTGCAGTGGTTATCGCGTGTCGGCGAGAATGAAAAGTTCTGCCGATTCTTCAATGGAACATTTAGGTTTTCGATGCGTTTCAAATTAAAATATTTAAATGAATTCTAAACGATTTTATATTTTTTTGTTTGCGTTAACGGCAATTTTTGCTGTTGCAAATACCGTAAAATACGCTGAACCAATAGTTCACGTTACTAAAAACCTTAGAGAAATTTCTTTGTTTAACATTGTTATTGAATATAAAATCAAGTGGTAAAGTAATAATGAGAATCGATAAAATATTATATTTTTTACTATTATTAGTGACTTTAAATAACTTTTCACAAGAAGTGAATAAAGGAAAAATGATTTATAATAATTCTTTGTCTAATGCTGAAATCGTTAAAGATTGGGTTTTAGAAGGTCCTGCTAAAATTGAATTTAATAACAATTGGTTGAACATCTATTCGCCAAATGAAGAAGGTCATCACGTATTTTGGTGTCCAATAGATTTTCCTGGTAATTTTATTGCCGAGTGGGAAGCTCAAAATCAATCGATTGACGCTGGTTTATGTATCGTTTTTTTCTGTGCAAAAGGTTTAAAAGGTGAAAGTTTATTTAATTTTTCGATGCCAAAAAGAACATCAGGAATATTTACTGATTACACAAAAGGGGCTATGAACAATTATCATATTTCCTATTATGCAAATGGCCGAGATAATCCTAATCGAGAAACCGCAAATTTGAGAAAAAATAAAGGTTTTAACTTAGTTCAAACCGGAAAAATTGGAATTCCTGTTCAATCGAAATTAATTCATAAAATGAAATTAGTTAAAAAGGGCGGTAAAATTGTATTTTTTATTGACGATAGAAAAATAATTGATTGGACTGATGATGGGGTAAAATATGGTAAAATATTAGGAGTGGGGAATATTGGATTCAGACAAATGCAGTGGACTCATTTTGCTTATAGAAATTTTAAAGTTTGGGAAATACAAGAAAATTAATAATACGCAATAATTAATGTAATGAAAAATAAAATAGTTCTACTTTTTGGTTTATTAGGTTTGGCAATTGTTTCTGTAATCACATTACAACTTAGTGACGCTTCTTTTGAATTAAAGAACCAACTTGGAAATTTTAATTCAGAAACTCTAAATGGTGATATTACTTCCTCTTTAACGTCTAAAACAGATATTAAAAAAACACTAGTTGTGTCGTTTTCAAATAAAAAATTAATAATTAATAATTCAGTTAAAGAATCGGTTTCCAAACCGAATATTTTGTTTTTTATTGCTGATGATATGACTTCAATTGATTGTGAACCTTATGGAAACAAAGACGTTCGTACTCCTAATTTAGCTAAATTAGCGAAAGAGGGGTTGACATTTGACAATATGAATAATGCCACAGCTATGTGCGGACCGACACGTCAGAGTTTGTATACTGGTTTATTTCCTGTACGAAATGGAAGTTACCCAAATCACGCGCAAGTATATGATAATGTAATTTCTGTAGTTCAGCATTTTAAAAAACTAGGATATCGAGTTGCTTTAATTGGAAAACAGCATTATGCGCCAATGGCAAATTTTCCTTTTGAATATTTAGGAGGAAGAAATAGCGATAACGGAACAGGTAAAGACGTAGAACTAGCTGATGCAGAAAAATGGATAAATAAAGATACTTCAAAACCTTATTTATTAATAGTTGCTTCCAATC
The DNA here is from genome assembly GCA_943324545.2 of Chitinophaga pinensis. Taxonomy (GTDB): domain Bacteria; phylum Bacteroidota; class Bacteroidia; order Flavobacteriales; family Flavobacteriaceae; genus Flavobacterium. The sequence goes on along the minus strand of CALPMA020000095.1, from coordinate 4,223 downwards.
AGCCTCACGGACCATGGAATAGAGGTGATGTAAAGCAATATGATGCTAATAAAATTAATGTAGCACCGTACATGGTTGACACCAAAGAAACACGTTCAGAATTAGTTAAATACTATGCTGAGATTACCTACATGGATAGTCTTGTGGGAACTTGTACTAGAATGGTTGAAAATCAAAAAACAAATGACAATACGCTATTTCTATTTGCTAGTGAGCATGGAAGTTCAATGCCTTTTGCTAAATGGACGTGTTATAATATGGGGTTAAAAGCGGCTTTTATCGCTCGTTGGCCAAAGATAATTAAGCCAAATACAAGAACTGGCATTTTAACTCAATATATAGATGTGGTTCCAACACTTTTTGAAGCTGCAGGTGGAAATCCCGAAACTTTACGCGGAAACAAAGAAGGTACAATGAAATTGGATGGAAAGAGTTTTTTCGCTTCATTTAATGGTAAATCAAAAGAAGTTCGTGATTATGTTTTTGGAGTTCATACCACAAGAGGTATAAAAAATGGTTCCGATAATTATCCTGTTCGTTCCATTCAAGACCATGATTATAAATTAATTTGGAATTTGCAATTCAACGAACCCTTTTTATCCTCTGGTTCTCAACCAAAAAATAAATTATATAACAGTTGGTTAAAGGCTACTAATGTAACTCCAAAACAAGCAGAACATGCTAAATTATTCAGAAATAGGCCAGAATTTGAGTTGTATAATATCAAAAAAGACGTATATGAATTAGATAATTTGGCTAACGATTCTAATTTAGCAACTGTTAAAATTAAATTATTATCAGAATTGAAAAAATGGATGCTTGATCAAGGGGATAAAGGAATAAAAACCGAAGCTGAAGCATTAAGAAGATTGAAAGGCGATACATTAAATTGGAAAAATTCAGGGGACTAAATTTTTCTTATAATTAAATATAAATTTATACTAATCAACAATAATGAAAAAAGCAAGAAAGCATCTTTTTTTAATACTATTTTTTGGGATTTCAACGTATTTTTTTGCTCAAGGCAAATTAGATTCTGCTATTCCAAAAACAATTTCAATTGACGGTAATATCCTTTTTAACAATTACAAATTAATTTTAATCAATAATAAAGAGAAAGTTGTAGCTTTAAAATCGTTACTAAAAAAAGCCGATAAATTGGTTAAAGATGAGATTGTTTATTCTGTTATGGATAAAAAACAAACTCCTCCAAGCGGGGATAAACACGATTATATGAGCACAGGTCCTTATTGGTGGCCAGATCCGACTAAACCTGATGGATTGCCTTATATCAAAAAGGACGGATTACGAAATCCAACATATTACGATATTTCCGATTCCCAAGAAATTAATAAGGTAGAAGACGCCTCTTTAAAATTGGCTTTAGCTTATTATTTTACAAAAGAGGTAAAGTATGCTAATTTCGCTTCTAAACTTTTAAAAGTTTGGTTTTTGAATCCTGAAACTAAACAAAATCCAAATTTAAATTTTGCACAAGGAATACCAGGATTAAATACGGGTCGCGGAACAGGATTAATTGAAACTAGAGATGTTTATCGTGTTTTAGATGCTGCAATATTGATTCAAAATTCGCCAAATTGGTCAAATGAAGATCAATTAGCTCTAAAAAAATGGTTTTCAGAATATTTGTCTTGGATGTTGGAAAGCCCAATTGGTCATGATGAAGCTAAAGCAAAAAATAACCATGGCACTTTTTATAGTGAACAAATAATTGCATTTGCTTTATTTGTTGACAAACCAGAAATAGCTTTAAATGAAATTGAAATTTTTAAAATTAGAATGGAAAGCCAATTGAAATCTGATGGAAGTCAGCCTTTAGAATTGGCTAGAACAAAATCTTGGGGATATGTAAATATGAATTTGTTTGGCTATTATTTAGTAGCTAAATTAGCTGAAAATCTTAATATATCACTTTGGAATCATCAAATTAGTGAGGGTAAAAACTTGAAAAATGCTTTGGAATTTATCATGCCTTATTTGAAAAAAGAAAAAGTTTGGGAATACGAGCAAATTCAAAAAATTAGTTATGGAGAAACCATCAAAATATTAAAGTTTGCTTCGCTCAAATACAATAATCCCGAATACGAAGAAATAGCAAAAAAAATCGATTTAAAAACCTATCAATCAGAATTAAACGTACTTACCTTTTAATACTTACTATGAAAAATATAAAAATATTATTAATTACTCTTACACTGGCATCAGTTTCTAGTTTTTATGCTCAAAAAACCAATACTAAAAAAGTTGATGAAAAACCAAATATTATCTTCATTCTTGCCGATGATTTAGGGATTGGCGATGTTAGTTGTTACGGTTCAGATCAAAATAAAACTCCTATTATTGATCAACTTGCAAAAGGTGGAATTCGTTTTACTCATGGTTATACAGCACCATTATGTGGTCCTTCAAGAGCAATGATATTAACTGGTAGATATGCTTTTAGAACTGGAGCTGTTAATCAAGATATGGTGGGCGATATCAAGCCTGAAAATGAAGTATTAATTCCTTCAGTTTTAAAACCAGCTGGATATACAACTTCTTTAGTTGGAAAATGGAGTCAATTTTCAAAAACTCCAGGTGATTTTGGTTTCGATGATTATCTAACATTTGCAGGAAGTGGTGATTATTGGTCAACAGAAAAAAAGAAATCTGAAAATTATATTGAAAATGGGGTCAACAAAAAACTAGATTCTCAAACGTATATGCCCGATTTGATGCACGATCATTTGGTTGATTTTATAACAAATAATAAAGAGAAACCATTCTTTTTATATTATTCAATGGTTCATGTTCATGCTTTAATTCAGCGAACTCCAGATAGTAAACCTGGAAGCGATTTATATGAAGATAATTTGGCCTACATGGATAAATTAGTTGGAAAATTATTGAAAACATTGGATGATTTAAAATTACGTAAAAACACATTAATCGTTTTTATGGGTGACAATGGAACCGCAAGTCAGTATGCTAATAGAGGTACAATTAATGGTAAAGCGTTATCCGGAAAAAAAGGAACGATGCTAGAATGTGGAAGTTTAGTTCCTACAATTGCAAATTGGCCAGGTGTTATTGATGGAGGTAAAACAAGTGAATTATTAATAGATTCTACAGATTTACTTCCAACTTTTGCAGATTTAGCTGGTGCGAAATTACCGAATAATAGAGTAATTGATGGTCAAAGTTTTCTTCCTCAATTATTAGGAAAGAAAGGAAATCCTAGAGAATGGATATTTATAGAATTGGGAAACAAATGGTATGTTCGTGATGCAAAATGGAAATTAAATCGCGAAGACGAACTTTTTGATATGAGTAATTCCCCATTTGAAGAAAAATTGGTTGCTAATTATTCTGATAATAAAGAAGCTACTGAAGCATTCAATCGATTAAAAGCTACTTTAAATACATTAAGTCCTGAAAAAGGTATTATAGATAATGCTGACGGAAGTGGGCGTCATGGTTCCAATGTCAATAAGAAAAAGGACAAAGTAAAAGATTAGAATTAATCTTGGACAATTTTTATACCAATTACGGATTTTCAAAATTTATGGAATTAATATTTTTACAATTAATAACTTTCTAAGGTTATTTTTATCATTAACCAAAAAAAACCAATTAATTCAATCAAATTTATGAAAAAACCAATATTATTGTTTTTATTAATTTTTACTACAATTGCATTTAGTCAGAATGAACCAACAAAAAAGATAACAGGTGCTGTAATTGATAGTAAAGGTGATCCAATTCCGGGTGTTACAGTAACATTTGAAGATAAAGACACCACTACAGATTTAGATGGAAAATATGCTATTGAAGTTAAAAACTCAAAATCTATTTTACGATTTTCTTACCTAGGATTTGCTTCTCAAATTGTTATAGTTGGAAAAAACAAAGAGATTAATATTACACTTTTAGAATCTAAAAGTGAATTAGATGAAGTGGTAGTGATTGGTTACGGAACACAAAAAAGATCAAACGTAACAGGATCAATTTCGAAATATAAAAATGAGAAATTAGACGAAGTTGCTGTATCAAGAATTGATCAAGCACTACAAGGGAAAATTGCTGGGGTACAAGTTCAAAATATTTCATCTGAAGCTGGAGCTGATGCTCAAATTTCTGTTCGTGGAATTAGCTCTATTAATGCAGGCGCAAGTCCATTAATTGTTGTTGATGGACAACCAATTCCAGATGGTTTGGGAACT
>CALPMA020000094.1 GCA_943324545.2 Chitinophaga pinensis | reverse complement strand
CAATTTTTTTAATGTAGAGTATAATTCAAGTGCTTCCAGATCATGTTGCCAATCAAATTGCGGCTGGAGAAGTTGTTCAAAGACCAGCTTCTGTAGTCAAAGAATTGTTAGAAAATGCTGTTGATGCAAAAGCAACTGACATTAAATTAATTATTAAAGAGGCTGGAAAATCTCTAATTCAAGTTATTGATAATGGACAAGGAATGAGTGTTACCGATGCTCGTTTGTGTTTTGAACGACATGCAACTTCTAAAATTCGCCAAGCCGAGGATTTATTTTCATTACATACAAAAGGATTTCGTGGTGAAGCCCTAGCTTCGATAGCAGCAATTGCTCACGTTGAAATGAAAACAAAACAAGATCAAGAAGAATTAGGAACTCATATTGTTATTGAAGGCAGTAAATTTATATCGCAGGATGTTGCCGTCTTACCCGTAGGAACTTCATTTTCGGTTAAAAATTTATTTTTTAATATCCCGGCACGTCGTAATTTCTTGAAATCTGAAACAGTTGAACATCGCCATATAGTGGATGAATTTCAAAGAGTGGTATTGGCACATCCAAATATTCATTTTACATATTTTCATAATGGAAGTGAATTATTCAATTTGCCACAATCCAATACAAGACAACGAATTGTAAATATTTTCTCTGGTAAAACCAATGAAAAACTCGTTCCTGTGAATGAAGAAACTGAAATTGTGACCATTCAGGGATTTGCGAGTAAGCCTGAATTTGCAAAAAAAAATAGGGGAGAACAGTTTTTCTTTGTGAACGATCGCTTCATAAAAAGTGGCTATTTGCATCACGCAGTTATAGCTGCTTATGAAGGTCTGCTTAAAGATGGAAATCAGCCGAGTTATTATTTATATCTCAATGTCCCGCCAAATACTATTGATATTAATATTCATCCTACCAAAACAGAAATTAAATTCGATGATGAACACGCGCTTTATGCCATATTAAGATCGGCAATAAAACATAGTTTGGGTCAATTTAATGTTGCTCCAATTTTAGATTTTGATAGAGATTTTAATTTAGACACTCCTTATAATTATAAAGACCAACAGGCAGCAACACCTACAATTCAAATTGACGGAAATTTCAATCCTTTTTCTGACACTAATCCTAACAAGCATTTTAATTCTCTTAAAAAAACTGAAAACTCAGCTAATTGGGAGAGTTTGTATGTTGGTTTGAAACAGGATTCAGAAGAAATTAGCAATGTAGAATTTGAAAGTGATGAAGTTACAGGGTCATTATTTAATGAAAATGAAATTGAGCAGGCTTCAAATAAGATGTATCAGATTCATAAAAAATACATAGTAAACCCAATAAAATCCGGGATGGTAATTATTGATCAAAATCGTGCTCATCAAAGGGTTTTGTACGAACAATTCCTAACAAATATGACTGTTCATCAAGCAGCGAGCCAACAATTATTATTTCCTTTAAATTTGTTTTTCTCTAAAAGAGAGATGAAATTAATTTCAGAATTGCAGCTTTCATTAGTCAATACCGGTTTCGTTTTTGACGCAAGTAATGAAGACCATTTGGTGATTACTGGTTTGCCAATAAATGTTACTGAAAGTGAAGTTTCAAGTGTTTTAGAACAGTTATTGAGTGATTTAAATGATGGAATTCCCGATTCTAGTTTTAGTCAAAATGATAGTATTGCCAAATCGATGGCGAAGAGTTTAGCGGTTAAAACTGGTGCTTATTTAACTGAGAAAGAACAAGAAAATTTAGCAAATGGGCTTTTTGCTTGCAAGGATCCTAATGTTTCGCCATTTCAAAAACCAACATTTATCACGATGCGTGTGGAAGATATAGATAAAAAATTCACCTTATGAGAAACGTAACAGAGGTAGTTAAGCAATTAATAATAATAAATATATTATTTTTTATAGGAACCCAATTTCTCGGAGATGTTGCCTATAAATATTTGTCTTTGTATTATCCTGAAAACCCAGATTTCAGCTATTGGCAACCATTAACTCATATGTTTATGCATGGAAATTTGATGCATATTTTCTTTAATATGTTTGCTTTATTTTCATTTGGTTCTGCTTTAGAACAAATGTGGGGTGCTAAAAAATTCATATTTTTCTATATTTCTTGTGGCTTTGGAGCTGCATTAGTTCATATAATTTCAAACTATTATTTTTTCCACGATGGATTGAATACATTGCTCACTAATGGAATTCCAAAAGAAGAAATATTGAAAATAATGGGTGAGGGTAAGTACGATTCAAGATGGACTGAACTCCTTTCAAAATCAGATTTTGAAAGTTTTATATCGGCATATGTAACTCCTGCTGTTGGAGCTTCCGGAGCTATTTATGGAGTATTAGTTGCCTTTGCATTTATGTTTCCAAATGCCGAATTGGCTCTAATGTTTATTCCAATTCCTATAAAAGCCAAATATTTTGTGCCTGTAATTGTTGGTTTAGATTTGTTTTCTGGGGTTACAGGTTTTTCAGTATTTGGAGGTGGAATAGCTCACTTTGCTCACGTTGGTGGGGCTTTATTTGGTTTTTTAATGGTTTGGTTTTGGAAGAGAAATCAATTTAATGCCAATCGTTGGAATTAATACTATATTAAATGAGTATACTTGAAGATTTAAAGTTGCAATTTAAAATAGGTGATGTATTAACAAAATTGATTTTTTGGAACATCGCTTTTTTTGCAATTCCAAGTTTAGTATTCGGAATTTTACCATTATTTAAAGTAAATATTGACTATCTGGGTTATGTGAGTTTATCGTCAGATCCAATAGATTTAGTTTGGAAACCTTGGTCGATATTCACCTATGCATTTTGTCATTCTTCTATTTTACATATTCTATTCAATTTAATCATGTTGAATTTTGCTGGTAGATTATTTCTAATTTTCTTTAATCAAAAGCAATTATTGAGTTTGTATTTTGTAGGCTCTTTATTTGCGGGAATAGTTTTCTTACTTAGTTATATGTTATTTCCAGCATTATCAAATCTAACTACTGCTTTGGTTGGAGCTTCGGCCTCAGTTATGGCAATATTATTTGCAACGGTTTCCTATTCTCCATTAATGAATGTTCGATTATTGCTTTTTGGAAATGTAAAATTGTGGCACATTGCATCTGTTTTAATTGTGATAGATTTGTTTCAACTTCCAATGGAAAATACAGGAGGACATTTGGCACATATAGCCGGTGCTTTTTTTGGTTATATTTACATTCGATTTTTAAAAAAAGGTATCGATATTTGCAATTGGTTTACAATAATTTCAGACTTTTTTTCAACTATATTTGGGAGCAGAAAATCTAAACCATTTAAAAAAGTACATAGAACTTATAAAGTTCCAGTTGAAAAAAGAGTTTCTAAAATTGTTACAAAAGATAAAGTACAGCAACAAATAGACGAAATATTAGATAAAATCAGTCAATCTGGTTATGATAGTTTATCATCAGAAGAAAAAGAATTTCTGTTTAAGGCAGGTAAACAATAGGATTTATAATTAATGAAGAACCTTTCTTGGATAAATAAAATAATGTTTGTTGTTAATATAGTTTTGGCTATATTAACCTTTATTGCTTATGTTTTACCTTTTTTAGCGCCGAAGTTATTTCCAATATTGTCTGCATTAACATTAATATTGCCTCTTTATTTAATCTTAAACGGAATCTTCTTTATTTATTGGGGAATACAAGTTAAAAGGCAAATTCTTTTACCTGCGTTAGTATTATTATTGGGTATAACTTTTATAAATAAATTTTACAAATTTGCTTCAACTGACTTACCTAAATCGGATAAAGATTTTGTGGTTATGAGTTATAATGTTCGCTTATTTAATTTATTTAAATGGCTCAATGATGATAATGTGCCTTCAGAAATTCGCAACTTTATTAATGAACAAAATCCAGATATATTGTGTATTCAAGAGTTTTCTAATGCTGCAAAATTAGATTTAAAAATATACCCTTATCAATATGTTTTTATGCAAGGTGAAAAGATTAAAACCGGCCAGGCTATTTTTTCTAAATATCCAATTATTGATGAAGGAAATTTGGTTTTTCCAAACTCCAACAACAACGCTATTTTTGCTGATATCAAGAAAGGAAAAGACATTATCAGAGTTTATAATATGCATTTACAATCAATTAAAATTTCTCCTGATGTAAATGAAATTTCCGAAAATATTGATGGAATCAATCAAGACAAATCTCAACTCTTAATTATTAGAATTAGCAAAGCATTCAAAAAACAGCAGCAACAAGCCGAGATTTTGATGAACCATAAAAAGAAATGTGAGTACCCAATAATCATTTGTGGTGATATGAATAATAGTGCTTATTCTTACGTTTACCGAAGTATAAAAGGATCGTTAAATGATTGTTTTGAAGAAGCAGGTTCTGGCTTTGGGCAAACCTATAGTTTCAAATATTACCCTGCACGTATCGATTATATTTTTGCTGATAAGGTAATGAAGGTTAAAAATTTTACCAGCTTCCCTGAATTCATTAACTCAGACCATAGCCCCGTTTTAGCTCGTTTACAAATGGATTAATTAAAGCGTTTGTTCTTTTAAATAATCTAATGCAAAACGTCCTTCATTAAAGAGTAAATCCAAAACACTTAAATTATTAATAAAGCCATGTTTTTCTTCAAAAACTTGAGTGTAAGCTTTAAAATTGGAAATGTCTTTTTTACCATTAGCTAGATATCGGAAATCCAAACTATCAGGTGATTCATGAAAATACTCCGTTGTTTTTTCAAATTCTAATTTCATATTCAAGCATTTAGAAACAATTTCTATAGTTTCAAAATTCACGTCCATTAGAAAAGTGTACTTTTTTGTAAATATTCGAAGTAATATATCTTCAAAATATTCAAAAAAAGGAGAAGTTCTATACGCTGCCTCTAGAGATTTAAAATGTTGCTTTTGCCAATCGAATGCCGTTTCTAGTTTTACTTCTTTAGTTTTTTGATGTTTTTCCTTGCTGTGTTTTATGGGGATATTTAGCATCTGAATCCCATTCGGACTATAAATATAGGTCCTATTTCTATTGGTTTGCTTTTGAAAATTATCTTCTACTTCAAAAACGACTGAATCAGCTTTGGATATTGCCGAAAAATTGCTTATTGATGGAAAATATGTTGGTAGAAGTAAAGAGGACATTTATTAATTTTTAATTCTTTTTCTCTTTTCTTTTTTTAACAAAATAATTAATTCCAAAATAAGCTAATAAAGCAAATAAGAAATATTTAAAATACGATTGAGGTTGTCCGTCTCCACTAACAGTTGTAAACATTCTATCCCAACGAATTTTATTTAATCCCTTAGCATTTGGATCTAAACTCATCCAAATAAAAACTGGTTTTCCCACAATGTGATCTTCAGGAGTATATCCGAAGTATCTAGCGTCAAGGGAATTGTGACGATTGTCTCCCATCATCCAATAATAATTTTGTTTGAAAGTATAAGAAGTTACAATTTCACCATTAATTCTTATTTCATTTCCGTTTACTTTCAACTCATTCTTTTCATATTCGCTGATAATTTTTTTGTAAAATGGTAAACTTTTTATATTTAATGCTACAGTTGCACCTTTTTTAGGAATATAAACAGGTCCGAAATTATCCAAATTCCAATTGGTATTATAAGGAAAAATCGCTGCTTCTGCTTCGTGAGAAATATTTCTAATTACACTTTTCACAGTTGGATTTTGACGTAATCTATTAGATGATTCTTCAGTTAATGCTCTAAAGTAAAATGTATTTTCAGTGCTTTGATACACGCCATCTGTAATATTTAACTCTTTTGAAAGATAGGATGGATCAAAACTAGTTCCATCAGTCGTTACCGTATAGGAATATTGAGGTTTTGACCTTTCTGGCATTGGAAGAATCTTACCGTTAACATATACAATACCCTCTTTTATAGACAAACTATCACCGGGTATACCAACACAACGTTTTACGTAATTTGTCTTTTTGTCGATTGGTTTATCATATCTTTTATCGGCATTTTTGTACATATTATAAAGAGTATCCGCTGGCCAGTTAAACACCACAATATCTGTTCTATTCACTTCTTGCATTTCAAAAAATCGGAAATAAGGTAATTGTGGAAATATTGAATAAGATTTTACATTAATAAGTGGTAAAGTATCATGAACCATTGGAGCAGCAATTGGAGTCATAGGAGTTCTTGCGCCGTAATGGAATTTACTCACAAATAAAAAGTCACCCACTAATAATGACTTTTCTAATGAAGAGGTTGGAATTGTATAAGGCTGCATCACATAAGTGTGAACTAAAGTAGCGACTACTATTGCATAGAGTAAGGATCCAATCGTGTCTGCAGTTTTTGAAGAAGGTTCTAAACTTCTGTTTTCTATATATACTAACTTTTGTGTGTAATTTAAATAATAAATATAAAAGCCAAAAGTAAATATCCCTAAAACAGTATCTAGAGTTGAGTTTTTTCCAAAACTTCTAAGTGTTTCAACCCACACAACAGGAATCATTATCAAATTGATAACAGGTACAAATAATAGAATTGTCCACCATGGCGAACGATTAATTATTTTCATTAATACCGCTGCATTGTACACTGGAATTGCAGCTTCCCATTTTTTTCTTCCTGCAACTTCATATAATTTCCAAGTTCCTAAAAAGTGTATTACTTGAACAATTAAGAAGAATAAAAACCATTGAATTAATGTCATATATATTATATTTTAGATTTAATTTGAAACACAAAAATCATATTATTTTTTTATTTATTTATTGATCTTATTATTTTTTTAACTTAAATTATTTCCAGAACATCTTTCATAGTGTAGACTCCCTGTTTACCAACTATCCACTCAGCTGCGATAACTGCGCCAAGAGCAAATCCTTCTCTGTTGTGAGCTAAGTGCTTAATTTCTATTAAGTCGATATTGGAATTGTAGGTAACAGTGTGGGTTCCAGGTACATTTTCTATTCGCTTCGCTTCAATTAAAATGTCATCTATTTTTGGATTTTCTAAAGTCCAATTATTATAAGCGCTATTTTTAATTACGTCATTTGCTAATGAAATCGCTGTTCCACTGGGTGCATCTAATTTTTGAGTATGGTGAATTTCTTCAATTCCAACTTTGTAATCTTTAAATTTGGACATTATTTTCGCTAAATAAGAATTTAATTCGAAGAAAATATTTACTCCTAAACTAAAATTTGAACTACTAATAAAGGCGCTATTTTTTTCATTACAAAGCTGAACCATTTTGTCATAATCGTGCAACCAACCCGTGGTTCCCGAAATCACTGGAATACCAAGATTTAAGGCAGCAGTAATATTCTCTACAGCAGCTGAGGGAGCACTAAAATCAATAGCTACAGTTGCATTTTCCATTCCATCGAAGGAATCTTCAATAGATTTTCTAACTACAATTTGATGTCCTCTTTGCAACGCTATTTTCTCAATAACTTGCCCCATTTTTCCGTAACCTAAAAGTGCAATTTTCATTAAAAGTGAAAGTTTAAAGTCAAACCTAAATTTTGCTGGTAGGTAATTTCGTCACTGTAAATTTCAGGACGAAATGATAATTTGTCATTTACGTTATATT
>CALPMA020000093.1 GCA_943324545.2 Chitinophaga pinensis | reverse complement strand
ATAAATAATGTTTGGTTTTGCGTGAGCGATGGTAGTAGAAATCCTCTGTGGAGCGAAGCGCAACAGCGATTGTAGCGAACAGCGCGACCGAGTTTTGCAGCGATTGTGTCGTTACTAAGACCCTCTAAACGAGGGCACGCCCAAAGGAAAGAAATCATCTAAGTGAATTTTCACTGTAATTGAGTTGTAAATTATGAACATAAAAGTATTATATTAGGTTTTAATTTTCTTAATTTTGTAACGCTTTTTAATACACATATAAATAAAACATTAAATTATGAGTTCATTTGACGTAGTCATCATCGGTTCAGGACCCGGAGGATATGTAGCAGCTATTCGTTGTGCACAATTGGGAATGAAAACTGCCATTATAGAAAAATACTCAACTTTGGGGGGAACTTGTCTAAATGTTGGTTGTATTCCTTCTAAAGCATTACTTGCTTCATCACATCATTATAGTGATATTGCTCATTTTGCTGAACACGGAATTGAAGTTTTGGGGGATGTAAAAGTGAACTTGGATAAAATGATTGCTCGTAAACAAGCCGTTGTTGACCAAACTTCAGGTGGAGTTAAATTTTTAATGGACAAAAATAAAATTACTGTTTTCGAAGGAAAAGGTTCTTTTTTAGATGCTACTCATGTTGCTGTTGAAAAAGCCGATGGTACTAAAGAAACAGTTGAAGCAAAGAATATCATTATTGCTACTGGTTCAAAACCATCTTCGTTACCTTTTATAAAAATTGATAAAGAGAGAATTATAACTTCAACCGAAGCTTTAAAATTAAAAGAAGTTCCGAAACACCTTGTAATTATTGGAGGTGGAGTAATTGGTATTGAATTAGGTCAAGTGTATTTAAGATTGGGAGCACAAGTTTCTGTTATTGAATTTATGGATAGAATTATTCCAGGAATGGATGGTTCATTGTCTAAAGAATTAATGAAAGTTCTCAAAAAACAAGGAATGAAATTCTATGTTTCTCACAAAGTTAAATCGGTAATCCGTAAAGGTAATAATGTAACGGTTCAAGCTGAAAATGCTAAAGGGGAAACGGTAACGTTAGAAGGTGATTATTCTTTAGTATCTGTTGGACGTCGTCCTTATACCGATGGATTAAATACTGATAAAGCTGGTGTTAAAATTTCTGATAGAGGTCAGATTGAAGTTAATGATCATTTACAAACTTCGGTTCCAAATATTTATGCAATCGGTGATGTGGTTCGTGGAGCCATGTTAGCTCATAAAGCGGAAGAAGAAGGCACTATGGTTGCTGAAATTTTAGCAGGTCAAAAACCACATATCGATTATAATTTGATTCCTGGTGTTGTTTATACTTGGCCAGAAGTTGCTGCTGTAGGTCAAACTGAAGAGCAATTGAAAGCTGCAGGTATTGATTTTAAATCGGGTAGTTTCCCATTTAAAGCATTAGGAAGAGCAAGAGCTGGAGGTGATTTAGATGGGTTTGTAAAAATACTTGCTGATTCAAAAACGGATGAAGTTTTAGGAGTTCATATGATAGGTGCTCGTTGTGCTGATTTAATTGCGGAAGCAGTTACAGCAATGGAGTTCAAGGCATCTGCTGAAGATATTTCAAGAATGAGTCATGCGCATCCTACATTTGCAGAAGCAATCAAAGAAGCGGCATTAGCAGCAACTGATAATAGAGCTTTACACGTTTAATATTTATAATTACTCATTAAAAAAACCCACTTAAGTAGTGGGTTTTTTTATGTCCATACTATTAGTATAATTACGCTTTTAACATTGAACTGTAGCTATTCCAATTACTGTATATTACAAATAGATTACCCAATAAAAGTGCACCAGCAATTACGACACCGTCAGGCATTAAATTAACATTAATGAAAAATATATTTACGGTTATAGGTAATAAAACAATTCCAAATAATTTAGTGAATTTGCCTGTTACAAAAGATAATCCGCATAATAATTCTACTATTTTTGCCATCGGCATTATATAACCTGTAGCGGCAATACCATCAGAAAAAACTTTCATTTTTCCAGTAAATGCTGGTTCTGGTGCAAAATGGAAGAAGTAATTTAATGAAGCAAATAGCATCAAAAGTCCAATAAGAGTTCGGATAATAATAGTTGTAATTCTCATAATTTAATTGGTTTTAGTGGTATCAAGTTAAGTCAAATATAATAAAAATTATAAAAACTTTATTTTCTAAATAAATTATTTCTCTGTTGGATTTATTTCAAAGAAACTAAAAATAGAACCGCCATAACTCTTTTTAAATGAAAAATGAGGCATGTGATCGAGTTTGGTATATTTAGAATGTTCAATAATCATCATTCCTTCATTATCAAGTAAATTCTGTTTAAATACTTGTAAAACTAAGTTTTCAAATATCTTTTGATCTAAAGCATATGGAGGATCTGCAAATATAATATCGTAGGAATTGTTGTTTTTTTCTAAGAATTTAAATACATCACTTTTAATAACAGCTATATTAAAATCATATTCTTCTGCAACTTGTTTTATGAATTTAACACATCCAAAATCGCCATCCACAGATGTAATGTTCTCACTTCCTCGAGAGGCAAATTCGTAACTAATATTTCCAGTTCCAGAAAATAAGTCCAACACTTTTAAACTCTCAAAACTAAAATGATTGTTCAAGACATTAAATAATGCCTCTTTGCTCATATCAGTTGTAGGTCGTACAGGAAGGTTTTTTGGAGGGAATATTCTTCGTCCTTTGAATTTACCAGAAATTATTCTCACGATTGTAAAAGTATAAAGTGCTTTAAAATGTCATCTTTTGATAAATCATTATTATGTTTGATAATGGAAACATCCAATAAAGATACATTTCTAACAAATTTATAGGCAATTTCAAATAATTCTGATTCTTCAGAAATTAATCCAAGTAGTTGTAATTTAAAGTGTTCTGGATTTAAATTAAGTTGTTCTATAGTGAAAAGTAGGAAGTAAATAAAATCTTCTTTGGTTACAAAATCAAAAGAATTGAAGAGCAGTAACTTTTGGTTTTGTACAACAATAATTTCAAATTTATTTTTTGAAAAATGAACAAATACTTGTTTTTCATCAATATTTTTTGATAATTCTAATAATTTTGAAACCAAAATCGTATTTACATGCTTATAATTAAAAGTCGAAAATTGATCAAAAAGGAAATTGTTAATATTAACGTATGGAATAAAAACGTGGTTCATTTCGTAATTTGGGAGAGCATCAAATGCAAAAAAATCGGTTTCAAAAACTTTTGTATTGTACTGTAAATAACTACCCAAAAATTCTTCGTCAAATAGGGCAGTTGGAACAAAAGTATTTAAGTTACTATCATGTAAAACAATAACTTCATCGTATTTTTCTTTTAATTCAGGATAATCATTAAAAGCTTTCCAATAAAGGTCTTCTACTTTTGATGATGCTGGAAAAATATTAAAATTAATTTCTTTAAGAGCTACTATTTTGTTATTTAACGTGTCACAAATACAATAAGAAAAACCATTCAAAGTAACTTGAAGGCTTAATTTATTGTAATTTTTATCGGTTATGTTAATGCTCATAGAGTTATCATCAAGATGATTAACGCAAACTTACAATTTTTTTAAATGACAATAATTTTTTAGAACATTTTCTTGTAAATTAACGAAAGTATTTGAAGACAATTTGGATCAAATAAGAAAAAACTCAAGAAAACTTTGCGTAATTTGCGTGGAAATATTTTAGTATGAATTTTAGCTTTTTTTATTCACTTCTGAAAAAACAATTTCCGTTTACTCCAACGAATAAGCAGGATCTATTTTTTCAACTGATTGCAGAATTTTGTACTAATAATGATGTCAATGAAATCTTTGTATTAAAAGGGTATGCGGGTACTGGTAAAACAACTGTAATTTCTACTATTGTAAATAACTTAACCGAAATTAATAAAAAGTACGTGCTCTTAGCCCCAACGGGACGTGCAGCTAAAGTGATTTCAAATTATTCTCAGAAACCTGCATTTACCATTCATAAAAAAATATATTTCCCTAAAAAAGTTGCTGGTGGTGTTAGTTTTACGATGCAGCAAAACAAACATAAAAATACTATTTTCATTGTAGATGAAGCCTCGATGATATCTGACACAAACACTGATAGTAATGCCTTTGATAACGGTTCGTTACTTGACGATTTGATTTCATATATTTATTCAGGCACTAATTGTAAGATGTTATTACTGGGAGACACCGCCCAATTACCGCCGGTAAATCTTGATATTTCTCCAGCTTTGAATATTGATACTTTAGGGATGCGTTACAACAAAGAAATCAAGCATATTGAGTTTGATGAAGTAATGCGCCAAGAGGAAAAATCGGGAATTTTGTTTAATGCAACTGAACTTCGTGATGTATTGAAAGAGGAATTATACGAAAGTTTTAAATTCAATCTAAAAGGATTCAAAGATATTATTCGCTTAACTGATGGATACGATATCCAAGATGCAATCAATTCCGCCTACAGCAATTATAGTATTGAAGACACGGCGTTTATTGTTCGTTCCAATAAAAGAGCAAATCAATACAATGATCAGATTCGTACTCGGATTTTGGACAAAGATAGCGAATTGTCTACGGGTGATTTTTTGATGGTGGTTAAAAACAATTATTTTTGGCTTAAAGATTCTGATGAAGCCGGTTTTATTGCCAATGGCGATATCATAGAAGTGTTAGAAATCTTTTCAATTATTGAATTGTATGGATTTAAATTTGCCAAAGTAAAAATTAGAATGGTCGATTATCCCAACCAAATTCCATTGGAAACGGTTTTATTAATGGATACATTAACAAGTGAATCACCATCATTGACTTATGATGAATCAAATAGGTTGTATCAAGAAGTGCTATTGGATTATGAAGGAGATACCAAATATAAAAAGTTTCAAAAGGTTAAAGAAAACGAGTTTTTTAATGCACTTCAAGTTAAATTTTCTTACGCAATTACATGTCATAAATCGCAAGGAGGTCAATGGAATACAGTATTTATTGAGCAACCGTATTTGCCAAATGGCATTGATAGAGATTATATCCGATGGCTTTATACCGCAATTACTAGAGCAAAAGACAAGCTTTATTTAATAGGTTTCAATGACGAAAATTTTGAAGAATAGATAGAATTATAAAATCATTTGTAAGTTTGTATTTCAAAAGTAAAACATGAAAGTAATAGCAGTTATTCCAGCACGATATGCATCAACAAGATTTCCCGCTAAATTAATGCAAGATTTAGGTGGTAAAACTTTAATTACGAGAACCTATGAAGCGGCTATAAATACTAATTTATTTGACGACGTTTTTGTGGTCACCGATTCTGATTTGATTTTCAATGAGATTGTTTCTCAAGGAGGTAAAGCAATTATGAGTTTAAAAGAGCATGAATCGGGAAGCGATAGAATTGCAGAAGCGGTTGCCAATTTGGAGGTCGATATTGTAATTAATATTCAAGGTGATGAACCTTTTATTGATAAAGATTCACTTGAAAAATTAATTCAAGTATATAAAAATGATAGTAAATGCGAAGTTGATTTAGCGTCACTAATGCGAGAAATCAAAGCTATTCAAGATATAGAAAACCCTAATAATGTTAAAGTCGTAGTAGATCAAAGTGGCTTTGCTTTGTATTTTTCAAGATCGGTGATTCCCTATCCAAGAGAAATAAATGTAGGAGTTAGATTTATGCAACACATTGGTATTTATGCTTTTAGAAAACAATCGCTGCTAGATTTTTACCATTTACCGATGAAATCTTTGGAAGCTTCTGAAAAATTAGAACAATTACGATACCTAGAATTTGGAAAACGAATTAAAATGGTGGAAACTAACCATGTTGGAATTGGTATTGATACTCCTGAAGATTTAGAAAAGGCGAGAGGGTTGCTTTAATTTTTTGCGTAAGGGATTGCATTGAAAATCCTTCGCTTTTTGGCTAAGATTGCAACGGAAAGCCTGACCGAGTTTACTATAAATTTAATTTTACCTCACTCTGTTGTAAACGAGGTTACGCCATAAAAAAAACCTGCAATTCAATTACAGGTTTTATTAAATTTGGCCTATTCAACTATTATTTTAAGCTCCCTACCATTTCTTCAGGTTTTACCCAAGCATCAAAATCTTCAGCAGTTACATAACCTAAACGAACTGATTCTTCCTTTAATGTAGTTCCGTTTTTATGAGCGGTTTGAGCAATTTCAGCAGCTTTGTAGTAACCAATTTTAGTATTTAAAGCGGTAACCAACATTAATGAATTGTTTACCAATTCTTCGATTCTTTTATAATTTGGTTCGATTCCTTGAGCACAATGTTCGTCAAATGAAAGACAGGCATCACCTAATAAACGCGCCGATTGTAAGAAATTAGCTGCCATTAAAGGTTTAAAAACATTCAATTCATAGTGTCCTTGCATTCCACCAACAGTAATTGCCACGTCGTTCCCCATTACTTGAGCGCAAACCATTGTTAAGGCTTCACATTGTGTTGGATTTACTTTACCCGGCATAATTGAGGATCCTGGTTCGTTTTCTGGAATTAAAATTTCTCCAATTCCAGATCTTGGACCTGAGGCCAACATGCGGATATCATTTGCAATTTTATTCAATGAAACAGCTACTTGCTTTAAGGCACCATGTGTTTCTACAATAGCATCATGAGCGGCAAGAGCTTCAAACTTATTTTCAGCTGTTACAAATGGATGACCTGTAAATTGGGCTATATATTGTGCAACTTTTATATCATAACCTGCTGGTGTATTTAATCCAGTTCCCACAGCAGTTCCTCCTAGGGCGACTTCAGATAAATGTGCTAAAGTGTTTTTTATTGCTTTTATCCCAAAATTCAACTGAGCCACATAGCCAGAAATTTCTTGACCTAAAGTAAGTGGAGTCGCATCCATAAGATGAGTTCGGCCAATTTTAACTACGTTGTTAAATGCTATCGCTTTTTCCTGAAGCGTATCTCTCAATTTTTCAATTCCTGGAATGGAAACTTCAACTACTGCTTTGTAGGCAGCAATATGCATTCCAGTAGGGTAGGTGTCATTGGAAGATTGAGATTTATTAACATCGTCATTGGCTTTAATATATTGCTCTCCTTCACCAATTTTAAATCCTTTTAAAACTTGAGCACGATTGGCAATAACTTCATTTACGTTCATGTTACTTTGTGTTCCTGAGCCTGTTTGCCAAATTACTAAAGGAAATTCATCAGCCAGTTTACCAGCTAATATTTCATCACAAACAGCTGCGATTGCATCTCTTTTATCTGTTGGAAGTACACCTAAATCGCAATTTGCGTAAGCAGCAGCTTTTTTTAAATAGGCAAAACCTTCAATTATTTCAATTGGCATTGATGCTGAGGGACCTATTTTAAAATTATTTCTTGAACGTTCTGTTTGAGCTCCCCAATATTTATCTGCAGGAACGTGCACTTCACCCATGGTGTCTTTTTCGATTCTGAATTCCATTTTATTGTGTGTTTGTTTTATATAACGAGTTATCAATTAATTTAGAAAGACTTCTAGATTAATTGTGATGCAAAATTACGCATAAAAAACTATTTTTTAAAAAATTGATTGAGGATT
>CALPMA020000092.1 GCA_943324545.2 Chitinophaga pinensis | reverse complement strand
TCCAACCGACGCGAAAGATGCGGTGACCAAACAATACGTTGACTTATTGCAGACTCAAATAAATAATTTACAGTCACAATTAACCAATAATTTAATTGCGCAATACCCTCCTGGCTCAGTGTTTTGCGCTTCAGGGCCAACACCAATTGTTCCTGTTTTAAATCCAGTTACCGGCAGAATATGGATGGATAGAAATTTAGGGGCAACTAGAGTGGCAACATCCAGCACCGATTCACAAGCTTTTGGCGATTTATACCAGTGGGGAAGAAGACCGGATGGACATCAATGTAGAAATTCGCCTACCACTACGGTAATAAGCAGTGTTGAACAGCCAAACCATGGAGATTTTATTATTTCTCCCAATTCATCGCCTTGGGATTGGTTAGTTCCTCAAAATGCAAATCTTTGGCAAGGGGTTAATGGCATTAATAATCCATGCCCTACAGGTTATCGCTTGCCTACAAGCGCAGAATACAATACTGAGAAAGCGACATGGACAAGTCTTGATTATACCGGGGCGTATGCTTCAAATCTTAAATTGACAATAGCAGGAGTAAGAAGCGGTAGTACAATAATTTATTTAAATGGCGGGGCAGGCTACTGGACAAGTACCGCATTAAATGGAGGTTCTACAGGTTTAAATTTTGGAAACTATGGAAACAGTTCAACAGGAAATCCTAGTGGGGCTCCTTTTGAACTAAACAGTAGAGTTGGTGGCGCTTCTGTTCGTTGTATAAAAAATTAACCTATTAATTGATGAAAAAAACCATTCTTATTTTATTCCTTTTTTCAATAAGTTATACCTTTTCTCAATCTAGTGTAAATGCTTCTGGGAACTCCTTTACGGCTTCATCGGGTAGCTTTTCCTATTCTTTGGGACAAATGGATTTCATCTATTTTGGCAATGCCAATGCTGTAATTTATCTAGGGGTGCAACAACCTAAAGTGGATGGAGACATAGCAAAGGTTTTAGATATTGTAGACCAAAACCAAAATATTGTTTTTACAGCTTATCCAAATCCTACTTATGATTCCATTAAAATTCACCTAAGTAATTCCGAAACAACGTATCATTATTTCCTTTTTGATACCACAGGAAAACGGATTAAAGAAGGGGACTTTAAAGATTCAGAATCTATAATTTCTTTGGAAAATTTTCCTACTGCAACGTATTATTTAAAAGTGATCTCTGAGAACGGTTTTGAAAAAAACATTAAAATAATTAAAAATGAAAAATAGAATTATACGAATATTTACTTTATTATCGCTTTTGTTTTTTATACCAACAGTCTATTCTCAAGCGCCTCAAAAAATGTCGTATCAAGCAGTGGTTCGAAACGCTTCAAATGCTTTAGTTGCTAATACAGCTGTTGGTATTAAAATTACAATATATTACATAAATCAGGAACCCGATATGGCCCCATTTATCACAGTATATGCTGAAAGTCATGTGGCAACAACCAATCAAAATGGTTTATTTTCAATAGCCGTGGGAACAGGAACAGTTTTGTTAGGAAACTTCAACAATATTAATTGGGGAACAAACGAATTTTACATTCGATCTCAAATTGATATTACTGGAGGAACAAACTATACTCTCAGGGGAGGCCAACAATTGATGAGTGTGCCGTATGCTTTATATGCAAATCAATCGGGAGGGGGAAAAGTTTTACTAAACGGAACCACTAACCCACCAACAACAATAGGTACTGCAGGTGATTTTTATATTAACACGGTATCCAACACTTTGTTTGGCCCTAAAACAACGGTGTGGCCAACTACAGGAGTTTCATTGGTTGGTCCACAAGGATTAACGGGTTCAACTGGAGCAACGGGTCCAATCGGTTTAACAGGAGCCACTGGTGCAACAGGCCCTATAGGAGCAACGGGTCCGCAAGGTCCAATCGGTTTAACAGGTGCAACTGGCGCAACAGGAGCAGTTGGTGCTACAGGAGCAACTGGATTAACGGGTCCAACGGGTCCTCAAGGAGCAATGGGTTTAACTGGCGCAACGGGTTCACAAGGTCCAATCGGTTTAACTGGTGCAACTGGCGCTACTGGAGCAACGGGTCCAATGGGTTTAACTGGGGCAACAGGTGCAGTTGGCGCTACGGGAGCTACTGGAGCAATGGGTTTAACAGGTGCTACAGGCGCAACGGGTCCACAAGGTCCAACCGGAGCTACAGGTGCAGTTGGTGCTACAGGAGCTACAGGCGCAACGGGTCCACAAGGTCCAACCGGAGCTACAGGTGCAGATGGCGCTACGGGAGCTACAGGAGCAATGGGTTTAACAGGGGCCACTGGCGCTACAGGCGCAGTTGGTGCTACGGGAGCTACAGGAGCAATGGGTTTAACAGGCGCTACTGGTGCGGTTGGGGCAACCGGAGCAACTGGCGCAACTGGCGCAAACGGGAGTGATGGTAAAAACACACTTATAAATACTACCACTGAACCTGCTGGAGCGAATTGTGCAAATGGCGGTACCAAGATTGAAGTGGGTTTAGATGCTAACAACGATGGTGTTTTGAATACAGGAGAAATTAATAGTAGTTTGACAAAATACGTTTGTAATGGGTCAAGTTCATCTAGCTCAGTAGTTTCTAATAATTATATTTTTTCAAATGTTTTACTATTAAACAACACAGACACTTACATAGTTCCTATTGGAAAAAGTGCAAGAATTTCGGGTGTTTTAGCAAATCAACCTTGGTCTGGTAATATTGATAGAATAATAAGTATAAATGGCAATGATATTTATTTAGGGTCAACTTACAAAGAGCTAGTAAATCAAAACGATGATAGAATTATGTGGGCCTCTTTTTTAGTTGAGGGTGATTTTTGGCTTCCATCTGGAACAACAATAACTGTAATTTCTGATACTAACATTGGTTTTTTGTCAATTCAAGAGATTGAAAATACAAATTTAACGTGTCGCTTAATTACAACATTAAGTACTGTACCAGCTGGTAAAAAATGGAAAGTGTCATCAGTTTTACCAAATGTCAATTTTACTGGTAATAAACAATTTGTTATTAAAATAAATGATCAGATAACTAATATTGGGAATTCAATTCATTTATATGACGGAAATGCATATGGAGCAATGACTTTTGAATTAATAAAAGGAGAAATTTGGTTGCCTCAAGGTACAACAATTGAGCCAAGTACTAATATATACGGAGTTAGTATAATTGAATATTAACAAATGCTTCAAAAAATATAAGATAGATTTAAATATGAAACAATTCCATTTTATTATTTTCGGTTTCTTCTGTTATGGAGGGCTTTTAGCGCAAACTATTACAGGTACTTTTTCAAAACTCCCCAACCAAGAATTTAAATTGGAAGGCTTTACGGGTTTGAAAACGAATGTCATTTCGGCAACAACAACCGATGAAAAAGGGAATTTTTCTTTAAAGTATTCAAAACCGGATTACGGTGTGGGCTATTTAATGGCATCCGATAACAAACCCTTTTTTGTGATTTTGAGTGGTGAAAATATCGAAATAATTGGAGAAGCATTAAGTAGTACCGAAACCATTAGCATTACAAAAGGACAAGAAAATAGTTATTTTCAGCAATATGCTAAAGAACACCCTAGAAGAGAACAAGCCCTTAGCGCATGGAATTATCTAGAGAAAATCTATACTTCAGATCCGTTATTTTCAACTCAAAAAACACCTTCTCAAGCGATTCAAGAAGAAAAACTTCGAATAAAAAATCAAGATGCCTCCTATTTAGAAAATTTGCCAAAAGGTAGTTATGTAAAATGGTATTTGCCCACCCGAAAATTAGTGAGCGCGGTTTCCACTGTAGCGCAATACCGCCCTGAAGAAATTCCAGAAACTACAAAAGCCTTCCGTAATTTAGACTACACCGACCAAAGGTTGTATAAAAGTGGCTTATTTAAAGACGCCATAGAAAGCCATTTTTGGTTATTGGAAAATAGTTGCAACTCTTTGGACAAGGTATTTGAAGAAATGAAAATAGCCATAGATGCAATGATGGTGAAATTGGCCACCAATGAGAAAATTTTCAATGAGGTAACTGACTATTTGTTTGACTTGTTAGAAAAACACAGTTTGTTTCAAGCATCGGAATATTTGGCATTAAAGGTTTTGAACGAAGGGAGTTGCACTATAAATAGTGATTTAGCCAACCAGCTAGAAACCTATCGAGCAATGAAAAAAGGCAATATTGCTCCTGACATGATTTTTGAAAAGACCCACTTTGCAAATTCCAATTCGACAATAAACAAGCTATCAGAAATTAATTCGAAATTCACGGTAGTCGTTTTTGGTGCCAGTTGGTGTCCTAAATGCAAAGAAGAATTGCCTGAAATTGCTAAATTACATGACAAATGGAAGACCAAAGGCGTTGAGGTCCTTTTTGTAGCATTAGAAGACAATAAAAGCACCTTTGTAGAATTTGCAAAAGCATTTCCTTTTTTGTCCTATTCCGACTTGAAAAAATGGGAGAGTAAAATAGTTAAAGAGTATTATGTTTTTTCAACTCCAACACTATTCCTGCTGGACAACAAAAGAGAAATTATTTTAAGACCTAATTCTGTAAAACAGATGGACGCATGGGTAGATTGGAATTTAAAATAAAAAAACACAAACGTTTAATAACGAAATAGATACGTTAACTAAGAACAATACATTTATATTCAACCAAAGTTAAAATAGGTTAAAATAGTTTACTATATTTGAATAAAATTTTTAAACTATCTTACAAATGAAACATCTAATTTTACTATTGTTAGCAACTTCAATTGGTTATTCTCAAACTATTTCTAAGCAAGTAATTGGAACTGCAGGAAAAACACAAACCAATTCAAACCTCAAAATTTCTTGGACCACTGGAGAACCAGTAGTGGGATTAATGACAGTTAATGGGAGAAATCAGTTAGCAAATGGTTACTATCCTGCATTGAATTTACAAACGCTAAGCATAGAAGACAATTCCCTTGAAGCGCAAATTAAAGTGTTTCCCAATCCAACATCTCAATCCCTTTATGTCTCTCATCCTGAGTTAAATTCTTTTGGAATCCAAATTGTGGATTTAAATGGGAAACAAGTTTATTCGGGGACTATTAGCAAAGAGCAACCGCTAGATGTTTCCAATTACTCACAAGGAATGTACTTGGTAACTATTGAAAACAAAGAGACCAACAAAAAAAATACCTATAAAATCATTAAGAAATAATTTTTTTATGAAAAAATTATACATCCTTTTAGCATTTGTTGCAACGATTGCAACATTCGCTCAAGCCCCTCAAGGGTTCAATTACCAAGCAACCGTGAGAAATAGCGCTGGTGCTTTAATTGTAAACCAAATTGTATTAGTAAAATTTAAAATATATCAAAACACCGCTACTGGGACTTTGGTTTACAGTGAAAATCAAACTGCCAATACCGATGATTTAGGACATATTGCCTTGGTTGTAGGGCAAGGAACGGCAACAGTGGGAACTTTCTCTGCAATTAACTGGGGCAGTGGCTCTTACTTTTTAGGAATTGAATTAAACACTGGTTCTGGTTATGTAGCTATGGGAACTACCCAGTTATTAAGCGTGCCCTATGCATTGTATGCTAATAGTTCTGGAAATAGCCAAGCAGCAACTCCTAATTTAGCGGCTGTATTGGCGGTGAATAATGGAGCCAATAACCTACAAATTAAAAACCTGGCTGATCCAACGGACGTGAAAGATGCGGTTAATAAAAGTTTTCTTTCCACCCAATTATCACAATTGCAAGCCCAAATTACAGCTTTACAAAATTCGATTATTAATGTTATTGCGACACCTTCAAATGCTTCTATATGTTCAGGTTCTAGTACTGCAATTTCTTTATCAAGTTACAATGCAAATATTACATATTCTTGGACAGCTTCTTGTATTTCTGGACAAATAACCGGTTTTTCTAATCAGTCTCAATCTTCAGTCTCAATAATAAATCAAATATTAAGAAATATGGGTACTGCTCCAGGGATAGTAAGATATGTGGTTACGCCACACTTAGGTTCAACTTCAGGTCAATCTATTAATATAGACGTTACTGTAAACGGACCCTATATTCAGGTAACTACTATGCCCCTTTATCTTGGGAGCGCCTGTCATAATCAGCCTGCCAACCCTTTAGGCGGACCTCCTAATCCTGATTATACTTACCAATGGTGTATTGGGAGTAACGACGCTCTTTCTTCCATTCCTATTCCTGGAGCTACCAATTCTACATTTATACCACCTACAAATAATGTAGGCGTTACAATGTATAGTTGCTTAATGACTAATCGATTTAATCCCTGTGATTATTTTTATTCTGCACCAATTCAATTTACCGTAAATCCAAAACCAATTATCTCAAATAAAACAATAACTATTAACAGTGGTTCATCATTTTTAATTACTCCCCAAAATATTCAAGGAGATTTTGTTCCTGCAGGTGGCACTTCTTATGATTGGACTGTTTCAAATACCTCAGGTGTTATTGGTGCTTCAAATCAGGTTTCATATCAATCAATAAGTCAAATTTTAACAAATATTACCAATATTCCACAAACAGTTGTATATACTGTTACTCCGAGTACAAATAATTGTATTGGAAACCCTTTTACTATTACAGTCACTGTAAATCCTCCGACCACTCCTTTACCAAACGTAACTATTGGCACACAAATATGGAGCAGTACCAACTTAGATTTAACTACTTATCGTGATGGAACTCCAATTCCACAAGTAACTGACCCAACTGCTTGGGCTAATTTAACTACGGGAGCCTGGTGTTATTATGCAAATAATGCAGCTAACGGCACAACTTTTGGTAAATTATACAATTGGTATGCTGTAGCAGGAATACATGATAACGATCCTAATACACCAAATAAAATATTAGCTCCAACTGGATGGCACGTGCCAAGTGATGCTGAATGGACATCATTAATAACGTTTCTAGGAGGTTCATCGGTAGCGGGAGGAAAAATGAAATCAACAAGCACACTTTGGCAAAGTCCTAATACTGGGGCAAATAATGAATCTGGTTTTACAGGGCTTCCAGGAGGCCTTCGTTACTATTTAGATGGAGTATACTTTGATTTAGGAGGTGCAGGTAACTGGTGGAGTTCAAGCGAATTTAATACTACAAGTGGATGGTTTTATCATTTAATTAGTATTAGTAGTAGTACAGGAAGATTTAATGGGCCTAAAACTTATGGCTTGTCAGTTCGCTTGGTCAAAGATTAATAATTAAAAAACTATGAAAAAACTATACACCCTTTTAGCAATAATTGCAACGATTGCAACATTTGCTCAAGCCCCTCAAGGGTTCAATTACCAAGCTACCGTTCGTAACAGTAACGGTGCTTTAATTGTCAACCAAATTGTATTAGTAAAATTTAATGTTTATCAAAACACCGCTACTGGAACTTTGGTTTATAGTGAAAATCAAACCGCCAATACCGATGATTTAGGTCATATTAATTTAGTAGTTGGGCAAGGAACAGCAACTACAGGAACCTTCTCCACGATCAACTGGGGAACGGCCAATTACTATTTAGGGATAGAACTGAATACCGGTTCTGGTTATGTGGCTATGGGAACCACTCAGCTATTGAGCGTGCCGTATGCGTTGTATGCGAATAGTTCAGGAAACGGAACTTCAATGGGAGCCATTTCAAACACTTCTAACCCCAAAGG
>CALPMA020000091.1 GCA_943324545.2 Chitinophaga pinensis | reverse complement strand
TATGAAGAATTAAAAAAACGAGGTATTATATATTCTATTCTTGGCAAAGGTTACTATATAAAGACCATTGAGGTAAAAATAAAGAAACGGTTTTTTTTACTTTTTGATGAGCTTAATATCTTTAAGGAAGATTTATATAATTCCTTCATAGAAAATATTGGAATAAATACTCAGGTTGATATTTACTTTCATCATTTTAATCTTCAAATGTTCAATAAAATAATCAACGAAAGTAATGGGAATTATACTAAATACATCATTATGCCAACTAATTTAGATGGGGCGGCAGCTATAATTAGAACCCTACCAGTTGATGATGTTTATATATTAGACCAAACCAATACTGAATTAAAATCATTTCCTGCGGTATATCAAAATCACAAGAAAGATATTTATAATGGATTAGAACAAGGTAAAACTAAATTAAACAAATATGTAAAATTAAATATGATTTTTCCGGGTTTTAGGGAACCTGTGGGAATGAAAATTGGTTTTAAAAAATTTTGTAAAGACTTCGGATTTAACCATACTGTATATGCTGAATTTAAAGACCGTAAAATAAATAAAGGCGAAGTATATATAATTCCTGACGATAGAGATTTAGTAAAAGTGATTGAAAAATCTAAGCTTCAAAATTTAGTTCTCGGTGTTGACTTCGGAATCATTTCCTACAACGAAACCACCTTGAAAAAAGTGGTAGAAAACGGCATAACAACCATATCTACAGATTTTGTAGCGATGGGAAAAATTTTAGCACAAATGATTTTGAACGGAAAAAAGGAGCAAATAGAAAATAAAAGCACCCTGATAATCCGCCAGTCTTTATAAAATATAAGTCTTGAGATGTAAATCGTTACATATTATCTTACAAAATCTGCAAGAAATTCGAGGATTTGGTTTAAGAATAAGTCAATAGTGTTCACATAAACCAAAAGCCTATAGAGAAATCCATAGGCTTTTTTGTTATATTATTTTCAATATATCTTATTATATTATGATAGATTTAATAAATAATTCTTGTTTCCTTAAAAACATGAAAAATGTTTTCTATTTATTATGTAAATTTGATTTATTATTAACTTAAATCTCACAATTATGTCAAGAAAATTAATGTGTTTGTTCTTAATGTTATTTTTACAATGTGCCTGGAGTCAAAATAATGCTTTTTCAACTAATTATGCAAATTGGATAATATCTACTAATAATAATTTAACAGAAGTAAAATCAAATAATATTGTTGGTTCGGAGTATATAGATGCTAATTTTTATTCATCAATTTTTTCATGTATTTCTGAAGTTACTCCACCTATTCGTTACAACGCTTTTAAAGAAGAAATGGAATTTGTACTTGAAGGCAAATTATATTATTTAAATAAAAATGAAAATTGTGAATTAACTATCAATAATAACACTTATAAGTATTTTATTAATTACGATAAAAAGGAAAACAATGGCTATTTAATTATTTTAAACAAATCAAAGGATTCTAATTATATTCTTTTAAAAAAGGAGAAAGTTAAATTTATACCAGCTTATATTCCTAGTTCTCCTTATTCAGAGGAAAAACCAGCTAAATATGTTATAGAAAAAAACAAATATTTTATTAAAATTCAGAATACCCTAATAGAATTTCCTAGTAAAAAAGCCGAATTTTTAAAACTTTTTCCTAACTCAAAAGATTCTATTGAAATGTTTATAAATGAAAAAAATATAAAATTCAGTGATGAGGCTAGCCTGATGTTACTTATAAATTTTTTAAATAAATTATAGAAAACTCTTGTATATTCTATTTGAAATTCCATTTAACTAAAAAACCACTTTATTTCTAAAGAGGTTTTTTAATGGTTCTAAATGTTAAGTTAATTCTTGGTTCTTTTACTTTTTTCTGAGCCGGTATTTGGTGAACCCAATTGTGTTGTAAAGCACCTCGCATAATTAGTAAGGATCCTGAAGTGAGCTCAAATTTATAATGTAAGTCTTTATTCTGTTTGTGTTTGATATCAAACCGTCTAGTTTCTCCAAGGCTTACCGATGCAATTGTAGGATTTTTACCTAGTTCTTTTTCATCATCGGCGTGCCAACCCATTTTGTCATTACCATTATTGTATAAATTTAATAAGACACTTGTAAAATCTTCATTAGGGATAAATCGTTCAATTTGAGATTTTATTTCCACCAGTTCTTTGGTCCAAATTTCAGGAAAACAATTGATTCCGGAATAGGAATAATTAAACCCTTCATAGCCGTACCAAGCAGTTTTTCTTGGTACAGGATAGGTTTTACCATAAAATTTTACTTCTTCTTGTTTCCAGCGAATAGTGTTTTGCAACAAATCAAAGTAGCATTTAGCTTCATTTGGTGATAAGAAGTTTATCATAAACAAAATTTCACCATCTGGTAATGAAATAACCTCAAATTCTTTTTTCTGTTTTTCTAAAGTAAATAAATCCATGGTTGCTTATAGTTCGAAACTAATTTGAATTGTACTTTTGATAATGGTTTACCAAAATAGTAGCTTTTAAATCAAACATCAAATTATACAATCCAAAAAAGGTTCTGTTCATGTAAATAAAATGTTTGGATCCTCTATTTCCATTCATTTTTCTAATATTGGTGTCTTTTGCAAATCGTTCTCCTAATTTAGCGATGTTTCCAAAGAAATCTGGGTTGGAAAAATCAAAATGTTCTTCTTGAAATGGTAAAGTAAACAAGTACATTAAATCGTAAAACATAGTGGTGAAATATTCAACTTCTTCTTTTGTATCATCAATTCTTAGAATTTCAAGCTCAAATAATTTCTCTTTAAATAATATTGGATTATTAATTACATTTTTGTCTATTAGTTCAAAATAAGGAACGTAAAAATCGAGCGGAATCTTTTTCATACATCCAAAATCAAGAGCTATAAGTTGATTATTGTCATTGACTAAAAAATTCCCAGGATGAGGATCAGCATGTACTTTTTTCAAAATATGGATTTGATACATATAAAAATCCCATAAGGCTTGACCAATTTTATTAGCAACCTCAGAATTTTTATTTATTGAAGTAAATTCAGAAAGATGAATTCCAGTCATCCAATCCATAGTTATAATTCGCTCTGAAGAGTATTCAGGGTAATACTGTGGAAATAGTAAATTTTCAATTTTTTCACAGGCTTTAACTACTTCTTGACTTTGATTTAATTCCAGTAGGTAATTTGTTTCCTCAATCAATTTGTCTTCGACTTCCTTAAAATACTTATCAGAATCCTTTCCTTGAAGATTAAACATCCTAATTGCTATTGGTTTAACCAAAGCTAAATCAGATGAAATGCTATTGGCCACACCAGGATACTGAATTTTTACAGCCAATATCTTTCCGTTTTTCTCTGCTTTATGGACTTGACCAATACTGGCAGCATTAACAGAATTGGCATTAAAGGTATCAAAAATGTCATACGGGGATTTCCCAAAATTATTTTTAAATGTTTTTAAAACTAGGGGAGCGGATAGGGGTGGAACTGAAAATTGAGATAACGAGAATTTTTCTACATAGGCTTGCGGTAAAAAACTCTTGTCCATACTCAACATTTGGGCAACTTTTAATGCACTTCCTTTTAGACTTTTCAGTCCGTCATAAATATCTTCTGCATTGTTTTCATTTAGTTTATCTCGATTTAAATCGGAATTAACCATCTTCTCACCATAATATTTCAAATAATTAACCCCAACTTTTGCTCCTGTTTGTACTAGTTTTGTTGCTCTTTGTATTTTAGATGTAGGTATATAGTCTATAGTTTTCATTATTTTGAATATAATTTTTCTTTGAAGATAAATTTTCCAAAATCGATTAAACTGTCTAAAGGGGCAACATTCATTAACTCAAAAGCTGTATTAATAGATTTCTCTATATAAATATCTGTTTTTTCTAATGCAGGTGAAGTATCGTCAATCCAAAATTTTATAGTCAAAAGCAATTGAAACCAACAGGATTCTTGAATTGCTTTTTCTTGAAAATTTTGAAATTGCTCTTGTTTTGTTTTGATATCCTCGGTAATTATTTCTGAAACAAATTCTTTATAACTAATTCTTAAACTAGACAATTGCATTAGGTTTTTGATTTGGTTTCCAGATTCCTTTAAAGTCAGCAGTACATAACTTCTGTTGGCAGTCAACAATTCAAAAAAAGTAAAATTGAAACTTAATAATTTACTTCTCATATCATAGGATTCAAAATCTTTATCTTTTTGCAAAAGCATTATTGCTTTTTCAAAGAATATATTAAAAATTTCTTTTTCAATACTTTCAATTGTACCAAAGAAATTATAAAACTCTTTTTCAGTAAAGTTATTTAGTTTAGAAAATTGATATACTGATTTAGGCTTTTCATTGTATTCTAATACATGTTCCATATACATCGATACAATTTTGTCTTTTGAAAGTTCTGCTTTTTTAGTTGTCATTTTTTTATTTATTTTCGAGTGTAAAGGTAATTAATGTTTAATTATTTTCTACTTTTGTTAAACAAAATAATTTGTTAATTTTTTATTTCTATAAAAATGAAAAGAGTAATTCCAGATAATGTAGTTTTCAATGATGACCAAGGATACAATGCAAGTTTATTGTCATATCCGACTAATGTTGGTGCACCTGTAATTCAAATAGACAATTTAGTTTCATGGAAAAGCAGAGGAATAAGCAATGTTAACAAACAATTTGAAAGTAAATTCAATGAGTTAAAAGTTCAATATGAAAACTTGATGAAGGAATTTGAGAACAATGAATTGGTTTATAATGCCAACTTTTCATTTGAACCAGTTATTGGAGAAACATATCATTTGTATAGAGGTGACGATGGATTTAATTTTCTGTCTTTAATTTCCCCTGCAGAATGGAATAAAGAGCATCTAGGTACTTTTCAATTGAATAGTGATAAAAAATGGATTGTGATAGAATAATAAACACCGTATAAATGATAATTAATTTCAATTCTGAATCCATAAAATCTTTAGATAAATACAAACGTGTCCATCTAATTAACAGTTTAGGTGGTTTTAAAAGTGTTTCCTTAGTTGGAACTTCTGATATAGAAGGCAATAATAATTTGGCAATTTTTAGTTCGATTTTTCATATTGGTGCCAACCCACCTTTGATAGGATTAATATTTCGTCCTTCACCTCCGGAGCGGAATACCTATAATAACATTATTAAAACCGGTTATTTTACCTTAAATCACATCAACGAATCAATATTAAAACAAGCGCATCAAACCTCAGCTCGATACGATCAAGGGGATTCTGAATTTGAAAAAACAGGTTTAACTCCTGAATTTAAAGACCACTTTTTTGCTCCTTATGTATCTGAAAGTAAAATACAATTGGGTATTGAATTTAAAGAGAAGATAACTATTTCGGTTAATAATACCACTTTAATTATTGGGGAGATTGTTCAAATTTATATTCCAGAAGATAGTCTAAATGAGGATGGGTTTGTAGATATAGAAAAAGCCAATTCGATTACCTGCTCTGGACTTGACAGTTACCATAAAACAGTTCAATTGGACCGATTAAGCTATGCTAAACCAAATATAGAACTCACTTCAATTAAAAATTAATGAAAGGAGTTAAAAAACAAAATTTACCCAGTAAAATCTGTTTGGTATGTAACAAGCCCTTTTCATGGCGAAAGAAATGGGAAAAAGTTTGGGAGGAAGTTAAATATTGTAGTGATAAATGCCGAATGAACAAATAAAATGAATAAGACCTTACGATTAATTCTCGGTGACCAATTGAACAGCAATCATTCTTGGTTCAAATCGGTAGATGATTCAGTTACGTATGTAATGATGGAAATTAGAACCGAAACTGATTATGCTCAACATCATATTCAAAAAGTAGTGGGGATTTTTGCCGCAATGCAAAATTTTGCCAATCAATTAAAATCAAATAAACACAACTTGATTTACTTCCATTTGAATGATGTAAATAATCTCCAATCCTTTGGTGATAACATTAAAAATCTAATTATAGACCATCATTTTACTGAATTTGAATATCAACTTCCAGATGAATATCGTGTTGATCAAGATTTAAAACAGCTAGGTAATTCTATTTCTATACCATGTAAATCAGTTGATTCAGAACATTTTTTTACATCAAGAAATGAATTAAGTGAGTTTTTTAATGGTAAAAAAACTTTTTTAATGGAGAGTTTTTATCGTTCCATGAGAAAAAAGCATACTATATTGATGGAAGGTGATCAACCGCTCACTGGAAAATGGAATTATGATAGCGATAATCGAAAAAAGTTACCCAAAGATCATAAACCTACTTCTCCCTTGATTTTTGATAACAATGTTTCAGATATTTTACTTGAAATCAACAAAACAGACATTAAAACCATTGGATCAATTGATGCTAATCCTTTTTTATGGCCTATAAATAGAGAGCAATCACTGGCTTTATTGGACTTTTTTGCAACTGAATGTTTACCATTATTTGGAAGTTTTCAAGATGCTATGGCTCCAAATGAATGGTCGATATACCATTCTAGAATATCGTTTTCCTTGAATATCAAATTGATTTCACCCAAAGAAGTGATTGAACGAGTGACTCAAGAATGGCAACAGCGTTCTAATGAAATTGAGTACCACCAATTGGAAGGTTTTGTTAGACAAATTTTAGGTTGGAGAGAGTACATGCGAGGAATTTACTGGAACCAAATGCCCGATTATGCTACTTTAAATTATTTCAATAATACCGAAAAATTGCCTTCTTGGTTTTGGACAGGAAAAACGAAAATGAATTGCTTGAAAGATGCAATTAATCAATCCTTGAATTACGGCTATGCTCACCATATTCAGCGTTTAATGGTAACAGGAAATTTTGCGCTATTAGCGGGTGTTCATCCCGACGAGATAGATGCTTGGTATTTAGGAATTTACATTGATGCTTTTGAATGGGTACAAATTACTAATACTCGCGGTATGAGCCAGTTTGCCGATGGTGGAATTGTGGGCACCAAACCCTATGTAAGTTCGGCGTCTTATATCGATAAAATGAGTAACTATTGTGGAAGTTGTTACTACAAAAAAGCAATAAAAACGGGTGAAAAAGCTTGTCCTTTCAATAGTTTGTATTGGAATTTTTATGATAAAAATGAAAGTAAACTCGCAAAAAATCCCCGTATTGGAATGATGTACAATGTTTGGCGAAAAATGAAACCCGAAGATAAATCAGCATTACTTGAACAAGCCGATTATTATTTAAAAAATATAAATGATTTATGAGAACTATAGTGGTTTGGTTTAAAACAGATTTGCGATTGCACGACAATGAAACACTTGTAAAAGCAATTGCTCAGGGTGATTCTATCATTCCAGTATATTGTTTTGATGAAGCTCATTTTAGTAAATCTGAGTATGGATTTCAAAAAACTGGAAGTTTCAGAGCGCAATTTTTATTAGAATCGTTAACTGATTTAGACAATAATCTGAGAAAATTAGGCTCCGGATTAGTTGTTATGAAAGGAAAACCCGAAGTTGAAATTCTAAAAATAGTAAGTCAATTTAAAGCTAGTAAAGTCGTAGCAAAAAGAGAAGTGGCTTTCGAAGAGCGCCAAACGGAATCAAAAGTTCAAGAAGCGCTATTTAAAGTAAAATGTGAGTTTCAAACCTTTAGCACCAGTACTTTGTATCATGCCGAAGATTTGCCTTTTTCGATAAAAGACATAC
>CALPMA020000090.1 GCA_943324545.2 Chitinophaga pinensis | reverse complement strand
TTACAATGATGTAGGATGGGAAATTTGCGAAGGAAATATTGAACGATTTATGACTCAAATAAATCCTGATGCTACCTCCATAGGATTGTTCAGGGTGCGAGGAACTATAACTTCAACTTCTTCAAAATACGATCGATTTGCTCGTTCTTTCGAGAATAGTACTGGTAAAAATATGATGTATTTCCAATTACATAATGAATTACCTGCAACTAATAAAAACCTAAAATTTACCATTATTTGGTTGGATAAAACTGCGGGTTCTACTTGGGCCTTTAAATACAGAAATTCTACAGGACTTCAGACCATACCTTTTACGGGAACAGGGACTAATCAATGGAGAACAGAAATTTTTAATGTCATAGATGGTATTATGAATCAAGGTGGTGTAAATGGTTCTGATTTTATGTTGGTTAATACTGATAGTGTAGATGATATATTTAATGGAATTGAAATGAATATTATCGGAGTTGGTATCCAACCCCAAACTATAAATTTCAACCCATTTCCATTTAAAAAAATGGGAGATGCAGACTTTAATCCAGGTGCAACAGCTAGTTCTGGCTTAGCGATTACCTATACGAGTTCTAATCTTAATGTGGCAACCATTGTAAACAATATGATTCATATTGTTGGTATAGGTTTAACTACAATTACAGCTTCACAAGCGGGTAATAATGGTTATAATCCAGCAACATCAGTTGTGCAGAATTTAACAATATTTAACCAAAGTACTTTTTCTACTGTTGGAAACAATACATGGACATGCCCGGCAGGAATAAATAAAATTAAAGTCGAAGCCTGGGGCGGTGGAGGTGGCGGTGGAGGAACCTCTTTAGCTGGTTTCGGAGGCGGTGGTGCTGGAGGTTCCTATGTGATAAATGAAAACGTGATCGTTGTCCCTTCAACAAGTTATAGTATGACAGTGGGAGCTGGAGGAGCACAAAGTGGTAATGGTGGTGCTAATGGAAATAACGGAATTAATACAACATTTGGATCAACGACTCCTGTTATTGCAAATGGTGGTATTGGAGGAAGCGGAACAACTGCAACAGGACAATTGGGAGCAGGTGGTACAAATACTTCAGGTGGTTCAGGTGGCACAGTAGCTATAGGACTACCTGGTGCATCTGGTGCTAGTGAATCAGGTGGTGCCGGCGGTACTGGAGCCGGAGTCTTTGGTGGTGCTGGAGGGGCAAGTAAAACATCTGTGGGTAATGGAATTGCAGGAACTTCTCCGGGTGGCGGTGGCGGAGGTGCTTATGGTGCGACTTCTGGAAGTAATAAGGGGGCTGCCGGAGGTGCTGGGCAAATTATAATTACCTATACGGTTGGAGTGCCAAACGCTCCTACTATAGGAACAGCAACAGTTTCGGGAGTCAGTGGTCAAGCCTCAATCACATTTACAGCTTCAGCCTTCAATGGCAACTCAACAATTACTTCTTATACTGCAACATCCTCTCCCGGAGGAATTACTGGAACTTTAAGTGGGGCAGGAAGTGGTACCATAATAATGACAGGATTGAATAATGGAACGGCTTATACCTTTACCGTAAGGGCAATAAATAGTATGGGACAAAGCGCCGAAAGTGCCGCATCAAATTCAGTGACTCCTTATAAAATAACCACTTGGGATGGTACAGCTTGGTCATATGGAACGCCAACAACTTTTGATGAAGCAATTATTGCTGGAAATTTTTCAACAACGGAAACTGGCGATACGGTAGGATTTTCTACAAGAACATTAACCGTTAATGCAAATAAAACATTCACCATCAATACTGGTCACAACATCACAGTTGCAGGTACAGTTATTAATAATGGTTCCATAACTATTGAAAATAATGCCAACTTGATTCAAACATCTGTGGCAAATACAAACTCAGGTTCTGGAACTGCAATTGTAAAAAGAAACAGTGCTTCTATTCAATTGTATGATTATACGTTATGGAGTTCGCCTGTGGCAGGACAAAATTTAAAGGCATTTTCGCCAGAAACTCTAGATTCTCGTTTTTACACCTACAATTCTAGCACTAATCAATATAATGCAATTAATAACCTAAACCCAACAACTACTCCTTTTGCTCCTGCAACAGGATATTTAATCCGTGCTCCTAATAATTGGGTTCTTAATACTCCTTCAACTTTCAATGGAGTATTTACAGGAGTTCTTAATAACGGTCATTTGTCTAAAACCCTAAACTATTTTGATGATGCTCGTAGCTATAATTTAGTAGGAAATCCTTACCCATCAACTATAGACGCAAATGCATTTATAACTGATAACACTGCTAATATTGAAAACACTTTGTATTTCTGGAGAAAAACTAACGGGGCCTCAGGATCTGCTTATGCAACCTATACTTTAGGTGGCGCAACAACTTCTACACCAACAAGTGAGCCACCAAATGGAACGATTCAAGTAGGTCAAGGATTTTTTGTTAAAGCGAAAAGTGCTTCAACCTTGAATTTTAAAAATGCAATGCGTTTGAATAACACTTCAACTCAATTTTTTAGAACTAATACAGAAAGAAATCGTATTTGGTTGAATTTGACCAATACTTCAGGAGTTTTCAGCCAAATGCTTGTAAGCTATATGTCAGAAGCAACGCAAGGTGTAGATTCATTGGATGGAAAATACATCAACGATGCTCCAATTGCTTTAACCTCTATCATAAACGCTGGGGAATATACCATACAAGGTAGGCCACTACCTTTTACAACTTCAGATACGGTACAGTTGGGTTTCAAAACCAATGTGGCCGGAAACTACACTATTGCCCTTGACCATGTAGATGGATTGTTTAATGGGGAACAAGCTATTTATCTTAAAGATAACATTACTGGTAATGAAATAGATTTGAAAGTAGGTTTTTATACTTTCAATGCACCAGCCGGAATAGACAACGCGAGATTTTTATTGAAATACCAAAGAACATTGAACGTAGATGCGTCAGAATTTAATGAGAACAATGTAAGAGTTTATTTGAACAATGAAACTTTATATGTCAATTCTGGAACAAGTGTTATTATGAATATTGAAGTTTATGATATTCAAGGAAGATTAATTGCACAACAAAAAGCAGTGAATGCTACTACAGCTTCAATCTATAATTTGAAAGCAACCAACCAAGTATTGATTATTAAAGTTATAGACGAGAATAATAATATGGTTATAAAAAAAACAATCAATTAATATTGTAATATAGAAAGTACTATTTAATATTCAATTAATTTATGATATAAAAGACCTTAAACTAATAATATGTAAGGTAACATTTTTTTGTTTCATTGACCATGCTTATTTATAGGACTGACCTTTAAAGTTTTAAATAAATTAGTCTCGACTTATAAATAATTAGTTTCTTGATTTAGGTTTCAATTGAAACAAATTAGCGTTATGAATGACACTTTTTCGCCAAGGCTAGCATGAATTTTTAAGTTAAATTTACAAATAACTTCACTTTAAAATTAATAACAATATGAAAACAAAAATTACTTATTTATTTTTAATCTTACCTTTCTTGACCTTTGCTCAGGGTCCATGGGAATTCAATACTGCCTCTAATTCAGAGGGATGGACTGTTTCACATGGATCAGCTGGCGCTGCTGGTATTCTAAATGCAACTGGAACTGCTATTGAATACACAACTATAACCGGAAATTCTGGTGCTTCAAGAAATCCAAAATTCACTAAAACATCTGCAAATATAGATGCTAATGCTAACAACCAAATAGAGGTTAGGATTAAAAATGGTTCTGCTGCATCTTATTTGAGACTAACTACAACTATTGGGACTGTTTTAAATACTTATAATAGTGTAATTACAACAGCTGATGCCGATTATAAAATTTATACCTTTACTTTAACATCATTTGGGACTGTAAGTGATCTTTCTTTAGAATTTAAACTTAACGATGGTACTTCGAGCGGAAACAATTATGTTCCTTCAGCTACTGTACCAAGCACTGTCGGAACTGTAATAAGTATTGATTACATTAGACCGGTAAATTTTGTTGCACCAATTAAAAATACATATAATTTTGATTCAACAGCGGAAGGTTTTACTAATCTTACTAGGGTGACGGCAGTTCAAGCAACTGAATCTTCAAGAGGGACTTTAATGGTCAACTGTAATGCTGCAAGTGTTAATAATGGTAAAGTATCTTTATCACCTATCGTTTTTCGTGTTGAAGGAACAAATAGGTATGCACACATTACTTTAAAAAACACCTCAACCAATACATTATTTCAATTAAATGGAAAAGTAGCAAGTGTTTCAACTCCTTTTAATCCAATTCAAAACTATACAACTACTGATACGGAATATAAAACCTATGATTTTGATTTAACTGCTTGGGATAGCGGATCTCAATTTCCAGAATTAAACTTTGGGGTTAAAACTACTTGGCTGGCAACAGCGACTTATGCAATAGGTAGCATTGTAATTTCAGGAAATACCTACTGTAAAAACATATCTGGTGCAAACACTGTTTCGCCTGCAGTACCACAAACGGATACTACAAATTGGGTACTATGTGATGCAACAGGTGCAGTTGCTCCTGCTGCTGGTGCAATTCTTGGAGGTGCATTGAATATTAATCCTTTAAGTAATTCTGTATATGTTGATTCAATTGTTTTTGATAATACTTTAAGTACTGCAGATTTTGGAAATACTAACAATACAATTTCATTATATCCAAATCCTGCAAAAGAGGTTTTGAATATAAGTTCATCTAATAACATTACTAAAATTGAAGTATATGATATGCAAGGTAGAAAC
This sequence comes from Chitinophaga pinensis, assembly GCA_943324545.2. Lineage (GTDB taxonomy): Bacteria > Bacteroidota > Bacteroidia > Flavobacteriales > Flavobacteriaceae > Flavobacterium. The sequence continues at coordinate 3,281 of CALPMA020000090.1, read as the reverse complement.
GTAGTATCCAATAACAATTCTTCAAATGTGAATATTGCAGCTTTAGGAAAAGGGGCTTATATAGTTAAAGTAGTGCAAGAAAACGGTAGTGTTGTTGCAAAACAATTTATTAAAGAATAATTATTTTTTTATTTTGAAATAGTACCATATAATTTTTTAAAGAGAGCATTCAAGTTTATTATAAACAAGGATGTTCTCTTTTAATTAGTAGACCTCAAATTTTTTATTCAAATTCTTAACTAATGTCTTATTTTGATTTAAGTTATTTCTTGTAACTTTCATTCAAATAAAAATTTAAAAATGATTATGCAAGCTCTTTATAAATACATTGCCTTACTTTCCTTTGTTCTTTTTTATATAACAGAATCACAAGCACAAAAAATAGCGGTTCCCATAACTTCTTATGGAGTTTGGGATCGTGGAGGAGGAGTTGATGATTATTCTGATCCAAAGGCCGACTTTGTTATGGGTATTGAAGTTTCAGCCACTTGGGCAGAAGTACAATCCATGGGACCGGGTAAGTTTGATTTTTCTATGTTTCAAGAGGTTTTAGATAAAGCAGCCAAATACCATAAAATAGTAAAAATAAGCATTAATGTTGGGCCAAATTCCCCTTTATGGCTTTATGATAATGGAGTTCCATTAGTCAAAGTAAAAAGTCATAAGCCTGAAAAGCACGATAAAAAATTCGGTAATTACCCTTACTATTTAAATGAAAATCATAAAATATATTATTTTGAATTAATTAAACAATTCTCACATTTTTTAAGAAGTCAGCCTAAAGAAAAATTTGATTGTATTGCTTTTGTTCAAGTTAAAACAGGAGCTACTGGTGACGAAGAACCATACAAAGGAGAGCCTATAGATGAAAAATTTGCCATTGATAAAAAAACAGTATGGGAGAAATATCGGATAGAAGCATTCGAACAATTTAAGAAATATTTTAATGATGTGTCGGATCGTCAAATTGTATTAACATTTAATAATGTTGACCCTATAAAAACCCCCGTTGCAAACAATTGGGTAATGAATACTATAGACACTAAAATTGGTTTTGGAATTAAAGGAGGAGCCTACAATAGGGGACACCATTTAACAGGTGAACAATCATTCAAAGAACAATGGAATCCCTATTTAATTAATCCTAAAGGGATGAAACTTTTCTCAGCTTCTGAAATGGATGAGTCATGGAAAAAAGAAATATTTTCTATTAATACAGAATTGGCTTTTTATTGGTCTGCACTAAGCGGAATTAATACGGGGTTATCTTCTTACAATTGTTCAAAAAGTGCCATTAAATATGCCTTGGAACATAAAGAAATTAGAGACATTTTTAAAATGTACAACAAATATGCTCAACAAGTCTATCCAGCTTCTTCTACGACAGTCTTTTCTGTTTTTCATGAAGGTCTAAATGCTGCCGATACGATAAAATTTCCAGAGAAAAAATTCGGAAAAGCAAAAATCAAAAACTTGGATCGCTATACAAACATTTGTAATGCTTATGCAGCAAGAGGGGCGAAAATGGATGATTTAGAATTAGCTCCAATAGGTCAAGTAGACCAACGAGAGAGACAAAAGGGATATAATGATGCCGGATGGGATATTGCAGAAGGAAATTATGAACGATTTTTATATCAAATTAAACCCGACGAAACTTCCATAGGACTTTTCAGAATTAGAGGTGAGATAGACAAAAACTCCTCAAAATACGACCGTTTTGCTCGTTCTTTTGAAAATTCGACAGGAAAAAATACTATGTATTTTAAGTTTGACGATGAGGTGTTTGCCACTTCAAAACCAAAAAGTTTAAAATTTACGATCACTTGGTTGGATAAAAACCTAGGGTCAACTTGGGCATTACAATACAACAATGGAAAAGAATTGAAAACTGCTCTACAGGTAAAAGGGAAAGGCGATAACGAGTGGAAATCAGTAACAGTTGATGTTGCCGACATGCAGTTAAACCATAGTGGAAAAATGGAGTCTGACTTCGTGTTGATAAATACAGATTCAATCGATGATATTTTTAACGGCATTGAAGTAAATATTAAACGAAAATAAATTAATATTCTACTATAAATCAAAATAAAAATGAAAAAAAGTCTTAGTTTATTAACCAATACTTTCTTGTTAGCTTTAAGTTTTTTGTATTCCTTTGAAGGAGTAGCCCAAAATAAGCGACCAAATATTCTTGTTATTATGGGTGATGACATCTCACGAAATAGTATGGGAGTCTATGGTTCAAAATATATAAATACACCTAATTTTGATCGAATTGCAAATGAGGGAGCACTTTTTACTAATGCCTATGTTTGCAATCCAAAATGTTCACCATCTAGGGCTTGCTTCTTAACTGGAAGGTACTCTTGGCAATTGGAAGAAGCTGCTAACCACATTCCCGTTATACCTCCAAAATGGAAATTTTATCCTAACTTATTAGAGGAAAGTGGATATACAATAGGATATACTGGAAAAGGTTGGGGACCCGGAGTGTACTACGGAGAACACAATCCTGCTGGTTGGGAATACAATGAGATATCTCTTGTTCCGCCTTATAAAGGGATAAGTAAAAAAGATTATGCGGCTAATTTCGAGGCATTTTTAACCAAAAGAGACACAGAAAAACCATTCTGTTTTTGGTTTGGAACCCATGAGGCGCATCGTAAATATGAAAAAGATTCTTATAAAAAGGAGAATAAAGATTTGAGTAAAATTACGGTTCAAGGCTTTTTTCCTGACAATGAATTAGTTCGTGGTGACTTGGCTGATTATGGAGTAGAAGTGGAATACCATGATCGTCAAATTGGTTTAGCATTGGCATCTCTAGAAAAACGAGGTTTACTTGATAATACAATTATTATTGCTACCTCAGATCAAGGAATGCCTTTCCCGTATGTAAAAGGTCAAATTTATGATGAAGATTTTCATGAAGCTTTTGTAGTAATATGGGGCGACAAAATAATTCCAGGAAGAGTTGTTACCGATTTTATTAATTTTCCTGATGTAGCTCCAACCCTAATGGAAGCAGCTGGGCTAAAACCAGACAAGCAAATGACTGGAAAGAGTTTTCTAGATGCATTAGTTTCTGAAAAATCGGGGCGCATTGATCCTAAAAGATCGTATTCACTAATTGGAAAAGAACGTCACGATAATGGCACTTCAGATGGTGATCAAATAGCTGTTAGTTATCCAGTTAGAGCAATTAGAACCGATAAATATCTATACTCCCACAATTATAAACCGAACAGATGGCCTGTTGGAGATCCAGAATTTAACTA
>CALPMA020000089.1 GCA_943324545.2 Chitinophaga pinensis | reverse complement strand
CCTTGCAATTCATCAAAGCAACCACAGCGTTTCAAACTCAGCATCATTCGATCGATATGGTATAAGTATTCGTCTAAATCTTCAATAAATAGGATCTTCCCTTTGCAATCAACTTGCGACTCAGAGGCCATCATACTATATAAAATAGACAAATTTCCGCCCACTAATTCGCCTTCAGCAACTCCTAATCTGTTTTCATTTTGACATGGAACGGTGTATTTTAAGCTTTCTCCAAACAACGCTTTTCTCAAAGTTTCTTCTACTTTGGCCGATGCTTTCTCCACATTTACTGGCATAATTCCGTGTATTGTTGCCACTCCCAGCGTATTCAAATGACTGTGAATAACGGTAACATCACTAAATCCTATAATCCATTTTGGGGCTCGTTTAAATTTCGAAAAATCAACTAATTCAACCATTCTTGCCGTTCCATAACCGCCACGAACGCACCAAACTGCTTTTATATTTGGATTGTCAATCATTTCTTGAAAATCGGCTGCTCTTTGTTCGTCGGTTCCCGCCAATTGATGATTATCCAAACCTATAGTTTTTCCAATTACTACGTTCAATCCCCAGCTTTTGGCCAAATCAGTTGCTGGCTTTAAGTTATCTACAATATTTTTTCTGGCAGTGGCCACAATTGCAATAGTATCTCCTTTTTTTAAATTTGGCGGTATGATCATATTTGTTTGCGCTTGAAGTTGAGAAACCAAAAAGAATAGCAATAAATAAATCCTAGACATTTTTTTTGGTTTTTAATTAGTTTCAAAATCAAAACAAATTAACAAATAATCAATAACAACTGCAAGGTTTTCAAAGGCATAATTACCATTGATTTTTAAGAATGTGACATTGCCATACAAACAATACTAATTTTTGCACCCGGGATTTTTAATAAAGCTCTTCCGCAAGCTTCTAAAGTCGCGCCCGTAGTTAACACATCGTCAATTAATAGGAAATGTTTATGGTGATCTTTTTCACTAAAAGTAACGTCAAAAAGGGAATCAATAACTGATATTCTTCCTAATAAATCCTTTTTCACCTGAGTTTTTGAATATACATTTCTTTGTAAAAGAGATTCGTTATAGGGGATATCTATTCTTTTTGCTATGGCAACTCCAAATGTGGTCACTTGGTTGTAACCTCTTTCTCGAAGTCTTTTCTTGTGAAGTGGCACCGGAATTACAAAGTCAAATTTGGTTAAAATGGGCATTGAAATTAGTTCTTCTGATATCCATTCACCAAAAACAGTTCCCACTTCCTGATGTCCATTATATTTAAGTTCGTGGATAATTTCTTGGACAATTCCCTTTTTATGAAAATAAAATAATGCCGATACGTGTTCCACAGGAATTTTACCATAAAATTTCATAAACGCTTCATTTTCTAGATTTAGAAAATGTTGTGTAAGTGGAATTTCATGTCGGCAGGTGGAGCAAATTACCTTCTCTTCAGATAATAAAATTCCTTTACAACCAAGACAAACATCTGGAAAAAATAAATTAACTAGGTTTTTTATCATCTAATTTGAGATTAATCCATAAAAATAACGAAAAGTAACGCTCAAAGTACATTTTATATGCATTTATTAATTTCACTTTTTATATTTTTGCATCATTATGGCAAAACAAGAAGATTTATTTAAAAATGTAGTTTCGCACGCAAAGGAATATGGATTTATTTTTCCGTCAAGCGAAATATACGATGGGTTGAGTGCAGTTTATGATTATGCGCAAAACGGGGTTGAATTAAAGAAAAATATCAGAGAATATTGGTGGAAATCAATGGTGCAAATGAATGAAAATATTGTAGGCCTTGATGCCGCAATATTGATGCATCCTACCACTTGGAAGGCTTCAGGTCACGTGGATGCATTTAACGATCCATTAATTGACAACAAAGATTCGAAAAGAAGATATAGAGCAGACGTCTTGATTGAGGATTATGCTGAAAAGCTAAATCAAAAAGCGGAGAAGGAAATTGAGAAAGCGAGTGTTCGTTTCGGAGACGCTTTCAACCGGGAGGAATTTGTGACTACAAATGCTAGAGTGATTGAATATTTGTCGATGAAAAATGAAGTTTTAGCTCGAATGGCGAGATCATTAGAAAATGAGGATCTTGACGATGTAAAGGCTTTAATTGAAGAATTAGAAATTGCTTGTCCTGAATCGGGATCTAGAAATTGGACTGAAGTGCGTCAGTTTAACCTGATGTTCGGAACAAAATTAGGTGCTTCTGCAGATACTGCAATGGACTTGTATTTACGTCCTGAAACAGCCCAAGGAATTTTTGTGAATTTCTTAAATGTTCAAAAATCAGGTCGAATGAAAATTCCATTTGGAATAGCTCAAACAGGTAAAGCGTTTAGAAATGAAATCGTTGCAAGACAATTTATTTTTAGAATGCGTGAATTTGAGCAAATGGAAATGCAGTTTTTTGTAAAGCCAGGTGATGAAATGAAGTGGTATGAGCATTGGAAAAACGCCCGTTTAAATTGGCATTTATCATTGGGTTTAGGAAAAGAAAATTATCGTTTTCACGATCATGAAAAATTAGCTCATTATGCTAATGCTGCCGCAGATATTGAATTTAATTTCCCTTTTGGATTCAAAGAATTAGAAGGAATTCACTCTCGCACTGATTTCGATTTGAAAGCACATGAAAAATTTTCAGGGAAGAAATTACAGTATTTCGATCCTGAAACCAATGCTAATTATACGCCTTATGTGGTGGAAACCTCGGTTGGATTAGATAGAATGTTCTTGGCTATTTTTTCTAGTTCTTTGAAAGAAGAAACTTTAGAAGATGGATCTGTCAGAACAGTACTGCAATTACCATCGGTATTAGCGCCTACAAAAGCAGCGATTTTCCCATTAGTAAAAAAAGATGGATTGCCTGAAATAGCTCATCAAATTATTGACGATTTGAAATGGGATTTCAATGTTTCTTATGATGAAAAAGATGCCGTTGGAAGACGCTACAGAAGACAAGATGCATTAGGAACTCCATTTTGTATTACCGTTGACCATCAAACATTGGAAGACCATACGGTAACCATTCGCCATAGAGATACGATGAAACAAGACCGCGTGAAAATTGCCGATGTAAAAGCAATTATAGAAAATGAAGTTTCAATTAAAAATTGGTTAATGAAAATGTAATCATTTTCATATTATAACAAAAAAAGGCGCTATTAATAGCGCCTTTTTAATATATAATTGTTTTAAAATCGGTAACCTAAACCAATATCTCCTCTAAAAATAGCGTCCGGTTGTTCGCCTCCGCCAATTGTTCTACCTACACCAACAAGAATCTCAAAAACAAACCCACTTGAATTAAACCATTTTTTACCAAGTCCAATTCCTAAAGCTCCAGCCGAATATGATTTTGGAGAGTTATTGCTAAAAATCAATGTTGGGTTGTATTTACCAGACACATATTTACCAAATCCTTCAACAAAAAAACCTTGCGCGCCATATTCTTTGGTTTCTTGAAAATAAAATCTTGCAAACGGGGTTACTGAAAATTCCTCATCATAATAATTTTTACTATTTAAATTTACCAATACCGAAGTACCGTAAGTAAAATCTTTAGAGTAAATGTATTCGTAGGTACCTTCTAGAATCGGCCCAGCAAGAAGTCTAATTGCACCAACTTTTATTTCGTGTTTTCTATTAAAAACGGAGCCATTGTCTTGTCCAAATCCAAATGCCGAAACAAATAATACAATAATAATTAGAATGTTTTTCATAAATAATTGTTTTAATTCGAACAAATCTAATTCTTTTTATAAAACAAAAATGTTAATTGATTCTAAATTTTCAATTAAGGATTTTGAGTATTCTTTAATTTGATCACGCACTTTTCGAAATTCAGCCATTAGTTCTTTTGCAGTTCCGGATGCTTTTGATGGATCTTCAAAACTATGGTGAATGGTTTTAGTTTGCGTTGGAAAAAATGGACAAGATTCTTTGGCATTATCGCAAACAGTAATTACATAATCAAAAGTGATATTGGAATATTCATCAACATGATTGGAAGTGTTTTTGGAAATGTCAATTCCATCTTCAGACATAATTCCAACAGCAAACGGATTCAAACCGTGAATTTCAACTCCAGCGCTATAGATTTCTACTTTATCTTGACCAAAATATTGCAAATACCCTTGTGCCATTTGACTTCTACAAGAATTTCCTGTGCAAAGAACTAAGATTTTTTTCATACTAATAACCATAATAAATTAATAATTGTAAACCGAGCATCAAACCCAAAATAGAGATTTAATGCAGTGAGACCAATGGTGATAATTATAGGTTTCTTATATTTTATAATTACATCTTTCATATTTTAAATTTTAACAACACCCCGATTCTGGCGAACAAGAACTGTTTTGGATGTCGGTTATTTTTACTTTTGGTTTTGGAATTCCACAAGATTCCCCTCTGCCAATTGCTTTGCATTGGGTTTTGTCGGCGACTAATTTTACAATTATTTCGTCGTTAATTATTTCAAAATCTTGAGGAAGCATTTGACGTGTTTCAAAAAGATCGTTTCCAAATTCAATTTTCACGATACTGTTTGGGTTTAATGGAAGGGTGTTTTCAACTAATTCAATAATTGTCATGGCTTTTGAAACTTGCATGGAACGAGCTATTTCAGGAGTGTTTGGTTCCCAAAGTTGGACGATTACTTCTGTCCATGCGTTCATTTTTCCACCACAATCTACTGCAGTGATGTTAGCCTGTTTTATTTCAGTAATATGAAAAGAAGGACTTACTCTTTGATTTTTAGAAAATTCAAATTGCAAATGAAGTCCGGGGTTTTCAGCTAATTGTGTTTTAAATTGGTTCCAATTCATGACGTTTAATTTTTAACAACATTCATTAGAACTGCTGTTGGTTTGTAAAATAGTGATAAAACTTTGAAGCTTTTTAAGCGTACTTTCATTCAAGCAATAACAAATAGAATTCCCTGAAATAGTGCCTTTAATTATTCCTGCTTTTTTCAATTCCGATAAATGTTTAGATACTGTTGATTGCGATAGGGGCAAGAATTCTACAATGTCACCACAAATACAGGTAGGTGAATTGATTAAAAATTTTACGATTTCCAAACGTGCGGGATGCCCAAATGCTTTCAGGATTTCGGATATTTCAATTGTTTCTTCAGAGAAACCTATTTTTTTTGTTATTCCCATATCGCAATATTACGATATAGTTTTTAATACATAAATCTTCAAAATGAGATTTAACATTAATTTAATTTTTAAAAAAAAATCCTGACAATTTATGGTCAGGACTAATTTGAGGTTTTTTATTCTTCAGAAATAGAATCCCAACCACGCGCTTTCAATGGGATTTTAGTATTTGCTCGGGTAACCAAATGAACTCCTTCGCTTTCAGAAGTCATGTGGCCAATGATGGTGAAATTTGGGTTTCCTTTAATTTTTTCGAAATCTTCTATGGCAATTGTAAATAGCAATTCGTAGTCTTCGCCGCCATTAATGGCTACTGTTGTGGCGTCAATATTAAATTCTTCACACACATTAATCAATTGCGGATCGAGTGGCAATTTATCCTCATATAAATTACAACCTACTTTTGATTGTTTGCAAATGTGCATAATTTCCGAGGAAAGCCCATCCGAAATATCAATCATAGCCGTTGGTTTAATTTCCAAGGCATGTAATAAAGTACGAATATCTTTTCGAGCTTCTGGTCGCAATTGACGTTCAATTAAGTACGTATAAGCTTCTAAATCCGGTTGCGAATTTGGGTTTACTTGGAACACTTGTTTTTCACGTTCCAAAACTTGTAATCCCATGTATGCAGCACCAATATCTCCAGAAACTACTAGCAAATTGGATTCTTTAGCGCCATTTCTATATACTAATTCACTTTCATCAGCTTCGCCAATTGCAGTGATACTGATGATTAATCCTTTTTGTGAAGATGTGGTGTCTCCACCAATAACATCTACATTGTATTCTTGAGAAGCAACAGTAATCCCGTCAAATAATTCTTCCAATGCTTCTAGTGGGAATCTGTTAGATACAGCAACCGAAACGGTGATTTGAGTTGCCTTTGCATTCATCGCACAAATGTCGGAAACATTAGCTACTACGGCTTTATATCCCAAGTGTTTTAGAGGCATATAGGCCAAATCAAAATGCACGCCTTCGATTAATAAATCAGTAGAAACGACTATTTTTTTATCGGCAAAGTCCAAAACCGCAGCATCATCTCCAATTCCTTTTAGGGTGGAAGGATGATTTATTTTGAAGTTTTTAGTCAAGTGTTCAATAAGTCCAAATTCACCTAATTGTGAAATACTGGTTCTTTGTGGGGTTTTATCTTCGATCATTTATTCCAATTCTTTTTGAGTAATCACTTTATTCCAAAGTTCTTTTCCTTGAACATCAAACAAAGCCAATTTTAGTTGACGATTGGCTTTGTTTCCTGAAAAAGAAAGTATCCCAAAATTGTTTTGAGCAAACAAACTTCCTTCTACTCTGTTTTTATTCACATCATCTTTGTAGGAATTGCCTACTCCAGAAGTTAGTGGAGAAACGGTCCAATCGAACAATGGATATGTATTTTCTCGATTTAGTTTTGATAATTCAGAAAAATGACGATCACCGGTAAGAAATAAAACCCCTTTAATTTTATTGTCTTCAATTTCTGATAATAATTTTTCTTTTTCTTTCGGGTAGTTTTCATAATTTTCAAATCTTGCCGAAGGATTTAAAACTTGTCCCCCAATAACAATAATTTTGAAAGCAGCTTTCGAACTTGACAAAGCATCAATTAACCAATCTAATTGTTTAGATCCAATTATAGTTTTTTCACCAGTTAAGCGATCGTTAGGAGATTTAAAAAATCGGTCGTCAAGCAAGAAAAATTGCGCATCGCCCCAATTGAAGGTAGAATAAATCCCTTCCGTTTGATTAGCATCTGTTCCATAGGTTTTGTTGGCCCAAAAGTTCTTAAATGCATTTTGAGTTTCATACTTAAAATAAAAACTTCGATCACCATCGTTTGGTCCAAAATCATGATCATCCCAAATGGCAAAATTTTGGCTACTGGCCAATAAAGGTTGTAATTCTTTGATTGATCTAGAGTGCGTATAGCGGTGGTAAATTCCTGTTTTACTGTCCCAATCTGCTTCTCGTAAATAGACATTATCACCACCCCAAAGCATGATGTTTGGTTTTTTAGCATGTATGCTTTCGTATATTTGATAGCCACTTCCGTATCCTTTTCCAGGACGATCAACCGCCTCTTCGTTAATGTAATTACAACTTCCGAAAGCTACCGTAAAATCGGGAGCATCTTCCCGCCAAAGCCATAATTTCTTAGATGAAAAAGTAGTTTCGTATGGCAAGACTACTTTTTTCCCGTCTAGAAAAACATCATAATGATATTGTTTGCTAGGCTGTAATTTATTTAATACAATGTGGTTTGTAAATCCATTACTACTTTCAGATTTTTGAGTATCCGATGAAAATTTATCTTTTGGATTGTCAATAGAAAAATAGTCAATTCTAACTAAAGCCTCTTTGGTAGTTTGTAACCAAATCATGGCTTCTTTCATTTCGCAATATCCCACCATTGGGCCCGATTGAAGTAAATTATTTTGAGAAAACAAAGCCGCGAATTGAAACAGAAATAGGGTAAGTAGTACTTTTTTCATTTTTTAAATTTATTTTTACAAAAATACGATGTTAATATTATATAATTGAAAATTTTAAATTAACAAATCACAATTTAATAAATTAACTAGAAGTTCAGTGTATATTGTTCTGCAGAAACTTGTTTAGGATCGATTAAATCAACTTTTTCTAATTTCAAAATTTACTTTTAAATTCACCATATAAATAATTGGTTTTCCGAAGCACATATTAGAATTTTCTGAAAATTTCATTCTTTAATTGGTTAACTTCATTTTTGAAAGTAATAAAAACTAAGATTTTCTTATTCAAAGTAATAAATTGGTTAATTAAATATAAAAGTATCTAAATTATTTAATATTATATTTCATTTATTGTACTTTTGCGTAACAATTTTACAAATCAGGACATTCAAAAATTATGGATAGGTTTTCCTTTTTAAATGCAGCGCACACCGAATTTTTCGCACAATTATACGATCAATATATAGAAAACCCTGATAGCGTTGAGCCATCATGGAGAAGTTTTTTCCAAGGGTTTGACTTTGGAATCAGCAGCTCAAATGGAGAAATCACAACAGACGGAACTTTTTCAACTTCATCTGAGGGGCAAGATTACAGTGCCATTTCAGCAAAACTTCAAAAAGAATTTCAAGTATTAAAATTAATTGAAGCTTATAGAACAAGAGGACATTTGTTTACTCAAACAAACCCTGTTCGAGACAGAAGAACCTATTCTCCAACATTAGAAATTGAAAATTTTGGTTTAAACCAATCCGATTTAAACACTGTTTTTGATGCAGCCAAACTAATCTACATTGCTCCTTGTACTTTAACGGATATTATAGCACACTTAGACAAAATTTATTGTCAGCACATTGGTGTGGAATACATGTACATTAGAAAACCGGAAGTAGTTCAATGGATTCAAGAAAAATTAGGCGTTAATGATAATACACCCACTTTCTCTGCCGACGAGAAAAAAGTGATTTTAAATAAATTAAACGAAGCGGTTTCTTTTGAAAATTTCTTACATACCAAATATGT
>CALPMA020000088.1 GCA_943324545.2 Chitinophaga pinensis | reverse complement strand
TAATTTATCACAGGAATTTCTAAATGAACCTGCAATATTTTTTGAGTACAATCCAAAAGGGGCTTGAAAAATATCAGCTAATTTTTTTAATTCTGCATTTTTTGGGACAATTCTAATTTGTGGAACGTTGAATCTACTAGCGCCACCAGCATGAAAATCAATCGCATAATCAATGTGCGGCATAATTTCTTTTAAAAGATAATAGGCAAATCTACTTGCTAATGACCCTTTTTTGCTTCCGGGAAAAACCCGATTTAAATCTCTTTTATCTGGGAATTCTCGGGTTTGATTTACAAAACCAAATACATTTATGACAGGAATACAAATGATGGTTCCGGTTTTTGGCTTGTTAATATTTTTAGTAATTATCTGTCTTACAATTTCAATTCCATTAATTTCATCGCCATGTAATCCAGCTGAAAGAAGAACTGTAGGGCCAATGTATTTGGATCTTTCTACAATTATTGGAATTTTTAATTTGGTCATTGTATGCAAAGTAGCAATTTCCATATTAATCGTTTTGCTTTCTCCTGGCAAAACAGTTTCCTTAAAAATAGTGATGTTTTTATTTTCTAAAATACTCATAATTTACTTAAAACGTTAAAAGTAGAAAATTATGGTTTATAAAATAGAAGTTCTCGTTTGTTTTTAGCTTTTAAATGTGAGATTTTGTAAATTTGAAATCCGTAAAAATCTAAACTGATTTTTATTTGGATTGATACAATTGATAAATGCAAAATCCTACTTTACAACTTCAGATACAATCTTTACCCGACGGACCTGGGGTGTATCAATATTATGACAAAGAGGACAAAATTTTGTATGTTGGAAAAGCTAAAAATCTAAAAAAAAGAGTGGCTTCCTACTTTAATAAAATTCATGATACAGCGAAGACCAATGTGCTTGTAAAAAAAATTGTTACCATAAAACACATTGTTGTTCCAACTGAAACCGATGCACTTTTATTAGAAAACAATTTAATCAAAACATTACAGCCCCGTTACAATGTAATGTTGAGAGACGACAAATCTTATCCATGGATTTGCATTAAAAAAGAAGCTTTTCCTAGAATTTTTCCCACAAGAAGAATGGTCAAAGACGGATCGGAATATTATGGCCCTTATACTTGTTTTAAAACGGTGAATACTATTTTAGATTTAATAAAGGAACTTTACCCGCTGCGAACTTGTAACTATGATTTGAGTTCAAAAAACATCGAAAACAATAAATTCAAAGTTTGTTTGGAATTCCATATTGGAAATTGCAAAGGACCTTGTGAAGGACATGAAACTTCTGAAAATTATCAAAAACAAGTCGATGCTATTCGTGAAATTTTGAAAGGGAATTTTAAAGAAAGTCAAAGAGAATTCAAAAAATTAATGATCGATTTTGCCTCCAAAATGCAATTTGAGGAAGCTCAAAAAATTAAAGAAAAAATGGATGTTTTGGAAAATTATCAATCTCGTTCTACGATAATAAACCCCAAAATTACCAATATAGACGTATTTTCAATTGTTTCTGATGAAAGCGCAGCATATGTAAATTTCTTGCAAATTTCTCATGGATCAATAATTCGTTCTCATACTCTTGAAATAAAAAAGAAACTGGACGAATCCGACCAAGAGTTATTAGAACTTGCCATTATTGAATTAAGAGACAGATTTCATTTACTATCAAAAGAGATTATTGTTCCATTTCCAATTGATTTAGGTGAAAACATTAAAATTACCATTCCCCAATTAGGGGATAAAAAGCAGATTTTAGATTTGTCAATTCGTAATGCTAAATTTTACAGAATTGATCAATTAAAGCAACTTCAAATTGTTGATCCAGAAAGGCATTCCAACCGAATTATGGCTCAGATGCAAAAAGACTTACGACTTTCTGAAGAGCCAAGACACATAGAATGTTTTGATAATTCAAATATCCAAGGTACGAATCCGGTTTCAGCATGTGTGGTTTTTAAAGATGGAAAACCAAGCAAAAAAGACTACCGCCATTTCAATATAAAAACCGTGGTTGGTCCTGATGACTTTGCGTCTATGGAAGAAGTGGTTTATAGAAGATATAAACGAATGCTAGAAGAAAACCAAACTTTACCGCAATTAATAATCATCGATGGAGGAAAAGGACAATTATCATCGGCATTAAAAAGTATAGATGAATTGGGGCTAAGAGGTAAAATAGCCATTATTGGAATTGCAAAAAGACTAGAAGAACTTTTCTACCCAGGTGATTCCGTGCCTTTATATTTAGATAAAAAGTCGGAAACATTAAAGGTAATACAGCACTTAAGAAATGAGGCACACCGTTTTGGGATTACTTTTCACCGAGATAAACGAAGTAAATCGGCACTAAATTCATCTATTGAAGCAATTCCTGGAATTGGCGAAAAAACCATGTTGACTTTACTCCAGCGCTTTAAAAGTGTAAAAAGATTAAAATTAGCATCAGAAAAAGAAATTATCGACGTGGTAGGTGTTTCAAAAGCCAAAAAAATTACCGACTTTTACAGAACAAATTAAAGCCTAAAAATGAAAAATATAGCCGCCATCTTTCTCTTAATTTTTATATTTTGTCAAAACACTTTTTCGCAAGACACTATCAAATCAAGAAAAAAAATTGGGTTAGTATTAAGTGGAGGTGGAGCGAAAGGCTTTGCACATATTGGCGTTATAAAAGTACTTGAAAAAGCGGGAGTAAAAATTGATTATATTGGAGGAACAAGCGTAGGATCAGTAATAGGAGCTCTTTATGCTTCGGGTTATAATGCAACTCAATTAGATTCTATTTTTAGAGATACCGATTTCAATAATCTTATAACCGACTATATTCCTCGATCATCTAAGAATTTTTACGAAAAAAGAAACGATGAAATGTACGCTTTTTCATTGCCTGTAAATAATTTTAAAGTTGGTATTCCATTATCATTATCAAAAGGAATGTTTAATTATAATTTAATTAATAGACTTACCAAACATGTTAAAGAAATCCATGACTTTAATAAATTACCAATTCCTTTTTTATGCATGGCGACCGATATTGAAACAGGTCAACAGGTAGTTTTAAATAAAGGATATTTAGCAAAGGCATTATTAGCAAGTTCTGCCTTTCCTTCAATATTTTCACCTGTTGAATTAGAGGGAAAATTACTAGTAGATGGTGGAGTTTCAAATAATTTTCCTGTCGATGAAATTAGAAAACTTGGCGCCGATATCATTATTGGGGTTGATGTTCAGGATGAAATAAAAGACCGAAACAGCTTGAATGATGCTACTAAAATATTGGTTCAAATTAACAATCTTCAAATGATTGAAAAAATGAAAGCAAATAAAGAGACTACGGATATTTATATTAAACCGGAAGTAAATCAATACGGAATTATTTCATTTGATGCTATTGAAGATATAATTAATAAAGGTGAAATGGCCGCAAACGAACAAATCGATAAAATAAATAAATTAACAAACCCTATAGAAAATTATAAAAAAGAAAGTTTAAAAGTGGGCAATGATTCGTTATTTATTAAGCACATCAACATTAATTTTTTACCCAATTATACCCGTTCATATGTATTAGGAAAGTTAGGATTTACATCAAATAGTAAAATTGGTTTTAATGATCTTAGAATAGGAACTGATAATTTAAGTGCCACACAAAACTTTAAATCCATCACCTATACAATTGATAAAAACGATGTTTACAATGATTTAAATATACATTTAGTTGAAAGCCCTCAAACAACACTTTTAAAATTTGGATTACATTACGACGGATTATTAAAAAGTGCTCTTTTAGTTAATTTGACACAAAAAAAAGTAATCTCTAAAAACGACGTAGCATTTATAGATGTTGGTTTAGGAGATAATTTAAGATACAATTTAGAATATTATATTGACAATGGTTTTCATTGGAGTTTTGGAATTAAATCTAAATATAGCGGTTTCACTAAGAATGTTCCAACTCGTTTTCTTTCAAATTCTACAGCCTCACAATTAGGAATTAATACACTTAATATTGAATATATAGATTTTACAAATCAAGCCTATGTTCAAACTGTTTCATTTCAAAAATTTCTTCTTGGTATAGGGATAGAAAATAAAAATCTTAAAATAAGTTCTGAAACGATATCAAATTCAAATTCTATTATTGAGAACAATAATTACTGGAGTGTTTACGGGTCTTTAAAATACGATTCGTTCGACAACAAATATTTTCCAAGAAAAGGCTGGGCTTTTTCATCAAATATTCATACTTATTTGAGCTCATCTAATTTTGAAAATCAGTTTGAGCCTTTTTCAATAGCCAAAAGTGAATTTAGTGTGGTAAAATCTTTTTTCAAAAAAACAACTATAGAATTTCAGGTTGATGCAGGATTAAAATTTGGAAAAGGAAGCGAGCAATTATTAGATTTTGCTTTAGGTGGATTTGGATTTAATCCAATAAACAACATTAGATCATTTTATGGGTATGATTTTTTGAGCATTTTAGGGAATAGTTTTTTTAGAACGGCATTCACATTTGATTTTGAATTTTATAAAAAAAATCACATTAACTTTTCTGGAAATTTTGCTCAGGTAAATAATGAATTGTTTGAAACTACCGATTGGATTTCAAAACCAAAATATTCCGGGTATGCTTTAGGGTATGGACTTGAAACGGTTGTTGGCCCAGCAGAAATAAAATATACTTGGTCGCCAGAATTAAATAAAGGGTATATTTTAATGTCAATTGGTTTTTATTTTTAATAAAATTTAATATTAATTCTAGATTTTTAAAAATAAAAGACTTCATAATATTATTATGTATAATGTTGAATAAAATTATATATATTTGAAAAAATTAAATTATTAAATATGTCAATCTGGAAGAAAAAATCACTTACGCTATTGTTAAGTGAAGCATCAGAATCTGAGAAAGGATTAAAAAGAACGTTAACCGCTTGGTCATTGATAGCCCTTGGAATTGGAGCAATTATTGGTGCGGGGTTATTTGTTAGAACTGCTACTGCCGCTGCCCAAAACGCAGGGCCTTCAGTAACTTTAGGGTTTATCGTAGCTGCCGTTGGCTGTGCGTTAGCAGGACTTTGTTATGCAGAATTATCTTCTTCTATTCCAATTTCTGGGAGTGCATATACATACACCTACGCTACTATGGGTGAACTTTTAGCTTGGATAATTGGATGGGATTTAATTTTGGAATATGCAGTCGGAGCAGCAACTGTAGGAATTGCTTGGAGTGAATATCTGAATAATTTACTGGTCAATGTGCTCCATACCAATCCCATTCCTTATTCTCTTTCGCACTCCCCATTTCAACATTTCACTGACCCAGTAACCGGAATAGTTTCGAATGGAATAATTAATTTACCAGCATTTTTTATTGTTGCAATTATTAGTTTATTACTAATAAAAGGAACCCAAGAGTCTGCTTTTGTAAACGGATTAATTGTTATTACAAAAGTAGCAATCGTAATTTTGATAATCGGATTTGGATGGCATTTCATCAATCCAGTGAACCATACTCCATATATCCCTGCAGATTCAACTTATATTGATGACCAAGGAATTGGCCATCATTTTGGCGGAATAATGGGTGTTCTTGGCGCTGCAGGAACCGTATTTTTTGCATTCATCGGTTTTGATGCCGTTAGTACTGCCGCTCAAGAAACAAAAAATCCAAAACGCGACATGCCAATTGGAATCCTAGGATCTTTAGCAATTTGTACCGTTTTATATATACTTTTTGCACACGTTTTAACAGGGGTTGCAACAGTTGAAGATTTTAGAACCGGAGGAAAAGAAGCCTCTGTAGCATTTGCTATAAACAAATATATGATAGGCTATGAATGGCTTGCGCAATTTGTAACAGTAGCAATTTTAGCAGGATTCTCTTCTGTTATTTTGGTTATGCTATTAGGACAATCTAGAGTTTTTTATTCAATGGGGAAAGATGGATTATTGCCAAGTTTCTTCGGAGATTTACATCCTAAATATAAAACTCCTTACAAAGCAAACCTAATAATTTTAGTTATAGTAGGTTTATTTGCAGCATTTATTCCTGGAGATATTGTTGGAGACATGACCAGTATAGGAACTTTATTTGCTTTTATTTTGGTGTGTGTATCCGTAATAGTATTAAGAAAAACCGAACCAGATTTAAAACGCGAATTCAAAACACCATTTGTGCCATTAGTTCCAATTCTTGGAATTATTGTTTGTATGGCTATGATCTATGGTTTAGGATGGACAAACTGGTTAAGACTTGGAGTTTGGTTGCTTTTAGGACTAGTTTTCTATTTTGTATATAGCAAAAAAAACAGCAAATTAAATCATCCAGATAAATAATTAATGACTCTAAAAATTTAAAAAAAGGCACTAAAGATGAATTTCTTTAATGCCTTTTCTTTTTAATAAATATTTCGCAATAATTAGGGCTTAAATTTAATTTTTTACGATATTTGTTTCATGAAAACAACTTGGATTGGATTATTAGATTATCTGCAGTTTCTCATTAAGAGAAACCCAGAATGATTTTATATCTTTTTGATTAAATAAATATTTGAAGTTGAACCAACTTTATTCTTAAACTTTAAACAATAAAAAGATGCCAATATATCATAAACTCGGAGAGTTTCCCCAAAAAAGACATACACAGTTCGAAAATCCTAAAGGAGGATTTTATTACGAACAATTATTTGGAACAGAAGGATTCCATGGACATTCGTCTCTTTCCTATCACGTTCAAAGACCAACACAGGTAAAAGAAATTCTAAAATCGTATTCGGTTGAACCTAAAATCGCCATAGGTAAAAACATAAAATCATTACTCCTAAAAGGATTTGAACTAAAACCCGAAGACGACTTTCTAATTAGTAGAAAACCATTATTGGTTAATAAAGATTGCACTATCGGATTGGCCGCACCCAAAGAATCACTTCGCAACTATTTCTATAAGAATGCCGATGCCGATGAAATGCTATTCATCCATAAAGGAAAAGGAAAATTAAGAACCATGTTAGGAAATATTCCATTTGAATATGGAGATTATCTAATTATTCCAAGAGGTGTAATCTATCAAATAGACTTTGAAACTTCGGACAACCGATTGTTCTACGTAGAATCTTTCACGCCATTTTATACCCCAAAAAGATATAAAAATGAATCAGGACAACATTTAGAACATTCCCCATTTTGCGAACGTGATTTTATATTGCCAAACGAATTGGAAACCTACGATGAAAAAGGAGATTTCCTAATCAAAGTCAAAAAAGAAGGAATGATTCACGAAATAGTTTATGCAACACACCCTTTTGACGTGGTCGGTTGGGACGGATATAATTTCCCTTACGGCTTTAGCATTCACAATTTTGAACCAATAACCGGAAGAGTGCACCAGCCACCACCGGTACACCAAACCTTTGAAACGGCCACTTTTGTAGTATGTTCCTTTGTGCCAAGATTATATGATTATCACCCAAAATCCATTCCAGCACCTTACAATCATAGTAATATCGATAGCGATGAGGTGATTTATTATGTAGCTGGCGATTTTATGAGCCGCAATAATATAGAGCAAGGACACATTACGTTGCACCCAAAAGGAATTCCTCACGGGCCAGCTCCAGGAGCAATGGAAAGAAGTATTGGACAAACCGTAACCGAAGAATTAGCCGTTATGGTAGACACTTTCAGACCATTAATGGTTACCGAAGAAGCCATGGGAATTGATGATGGAAAGTATTATCAATCTTGGACTGAATAATTTGGAGCTATTTCCTGCTATTCGTTGCAATCCACTTTATTGTTCGTATCTCACAACAAAATGGGATTTCCACTACTATCAGGGCTAGAGTTTCCTATAAATAACAAAATTAGAAATAAGAGGAAATATTATTTTACCTCAAAATTAATATATAAAATGTCAAAACAAGAAGTAAAATCCGTAGAATACGGATTAGAAAAAATATTTGAAGGAGCGCAAGACTTCCTTCCATTACTAGGAACAGACTACGTAGAACTCTATGTAGGAAATGCAAAACAATCCGCACATTATTATAAAACAGCTTTCGGATATCAATCGTTGGCCTATGCCGGATTAGAAACTGGCGTTCGAGACCGAACGTCGTATGTGCTAAAGCAAGACAAAATCAGGTTGGTTTTAACCACCCCTTTAACCCAAGATTCTCCAATAAATGATCATTTGAGAAAACATGGCGATGGAGTAAAAATTGTTGCTCTTTGGGTTGAAGACGCGACTAGTGCCTACCAAGAAACCATGAAAAGAGGCGCGGTTTCATTCATGGAACCAACAATTGAAAAAGATGAATTTGGAGAAGTAGTTCGTTCAGGAATCTATACTTATGGCGAAACCGTGCACCTATTTGTAGAGAGAAAAAACTACAACGGAATTTTCTTGCCTGGATATAAAGAGTGGAAATCCGATTACAATCCTGAAGCGGTTGGATTGAAATACATTGACCACATGGTAGGAAATGTGGGGTGGAATGAAATGAATACTTGGGTAAAATTCTACGAAGATGTTATGGGATTTGTAAATTTCTTGTCTTTTGATGACAAACAAATACACACTGAATATTCTGCATTGATGAGTAAAGTGATGTCCAACGGTAACGGACGAATTAAATTCCCAATCAACGAACCAGCAGAAGGAAAAAAACGTTCTCAAATTGAGGAATATTTAGATTTTTATGGTGGGCCAGGAGTGCAGCATATTGCTATTGCTACTGATGATATCATCAAAACGGTATCCCAATTGAAAGCGCGCGGAGTTGAATTTTTATCTGCGCCACCACCAGCCTATTACCAAGCAATTCCTGAAAGATTAGGAGTTCACATGGACATGATGAAAGAAGATTT
>CALPMA020000087.1 GCA_943324545.2 Chitinophaga pinensis | reverse complement strand
GTTATGAGGCCAAAAGCGTCTCAAGACATTGCCGATGCAAGAGATAAAGGTGATTTATCAGAGAACGCCGAATATGATGCTGCAAAAGAAGCCCAAGGAATGTTAGAAATGAGAATTGCTAAATTAGAAGAAGTTCATTCTAACGCTCGATTAATTGACGAAACACAATTAGACGTGTCTAAAGTTTTGGTTTTATCAAATGTAAGAATCAAAAATTTGACGAATTCTATGGAATTAAAATACACCTTAGTTGCTGAAAGTGAAGCCGATTTAAAAACCGGAAAAATTTCGGTAACTTCTCCTATTGGAAAAGGCTTATTAGGCAAATCGGTTGGTGAAATAGCTGAAATCACGGTTCCTAATGGAGTCTTGAAATTTGAAATTTTAGAGGTTTCTAGAGATTAATTCAATTCAATTTTAAAAATGTCGAGTATTTTTACCAAAATCGTAAATGGAGAAATTCCGTGTTATAAAATTACCGAAGACGATAATTTTTTAGCCTTTTTGGATGTAAATCCAAATGCACTCGGACATACTCTATGCGTTCCAAAACAAGAAATCGACAAACTATTTGATCTCGACGACGCGCTTTATATAGGCTTAATGCAATTTTCTAAAAAAGTGGCTATTGCTTTAGAAAAAACAGTTCTTTGTAAACGAATTGGCATGAGTGTTATAGGGTTAGAAGTTCCCCATGCCCATGTCCATTTGATCCCACTGAATGAAATGGAGGACATCCGTTTTCAAAAAAAAGTGACCCTTTCTAAAGAAGATTTTGCTTCTCTAGCATTGAAAATTCAAGGGAATTTATAGTTTAAATTCGACTCTAGTTATATTTTCCTAAAACTAATTTGAAAAGTAGTTCCTTTATTCACTTCGGAATTCAATACTTTTATTTTGCCGTTATGGTATTCTTCAACTATTCTTTTTGTTAAAGAAAGTCCCAATCCCCAGCCTCTTTTTTTAGTTGTAAATCCCGGTTCAAAGATTTTTTTGAATTGTTTTTTTGGAATTCCTTTTCCGGAATCGGTTACATTTATTTTTACAAAATCACCTTCTAAACTAATTAAAACTGCTAGTTTTCCTTTTCCTCTCATAGCATCAATCGAGTTTTTAACTAAGTTCTCAATGGTCCAACTGAATAGAATTGGATTTAGAGAAACAAAAATCGGAAAATCGGGCGCATTAAATGAAAATACCACTTGTTTTGAAAATCGAGATTGTAAATATTGAAATGAATTTTCAGTTTCTGAAATAATATCCTTGAATTCTAGTATTGGTTCTGAACCAATTTTTGAAAATCGCTCCGTAATATTTTGAAGTCGATCAATATCCTTTTCAATTTCTGTAACGGTTGAATCGGATACCTTTTCTGCCTTTAATATTTCTAACCATCCAATTAAAGAGGACAGTGGAGTACCAATTTGATGAGCCGTTTCTTTGGCCATTCCTGCCCAAAGTTTGTTTTCTGTGGCCATTTTGGTACTTCTGTAAAAATTAAATACCAAAAGAGCAAAAAGTATAATAATCAATAAAAAGGCAATTGGAAAATAAATAAGATAGTTTAATCGATCGGAATTTCCGTAATAGATATTTCGGAATTTTCCAGGGACATATTCAAATTTTATTGATTCGTTTTGTTTTTTTAATTTTTTTAAAATTGTTTTAGCTTCATTAGGAATCGACATTAACTTTTCATCAATATTATTATAACCAATAATACTATCTTTTTCGTCAGTTAAAATAATTGGAATTGTTTTATTATCTCCAATTATTTTAATAGGAAGCGCTACTTCTGTGTTAATATCAGAAGTGATCAAAGTTTTTTGAGCCTCCGACCAATATTCCATCTTTAAACGTTCTTCATTTTTGAAAATCTGAAAAAAGGAATAGGTATTCCAAAGTATGAAAACAATGAAAATAAACGAGGAAAATATAATAAACCAACGAGTAAAATTTCGTTTATTTGAAAACTGCATAAGTTACTTTTGTAAAGTCATAAATACGATAAATATAATAAAATAATATGATTACGGTAATAGAATTGTAAATTGTAATTTTAAAATCTATATTAGAATTTTAATTAATACATTTTTGAAACCAATTTATTATATTTGTTAAAATTGATTTTTATGATAAGTATTGATCCAAAAGAAATTTCTTCAGCTAAATTACAGGGCTATTTGCAAAGCGCTGTTGGTCCGCGACCTATTGCTTTTGCTAGTACTATTGATAAAAATGGGGTTCCAAATCTATCTCCTTTTAGCTTTTTTAATATTTTTAGTGCCAATCCACCAATATTAATATTTTCACCTGCCAGAAGAGTACGAGACAATACGATAAAACACACTTTAATTAATGCTCAAGCAACTCGCGAAGTAGTAATAAACGTAGTAAATTTTGATATTGTTCAACAAACTTCTTTGTCGAGTTCTGAATATCCAGATGGAGTAAATGAATTTATTAAAGCCGGATTTACTGCAATACCTTCTGAAATGGTTAAACCATATCGTGTAGCACAATCACCAGTTCAATTTGAGTGTAAAGTAAATGAAATTATAAGTTTAGGAACTCAAGGTGGTGCTGGAAATTTAATTATTTGTGAAATTTTAAAAATGCACATTAGCGAATCAGTATTGGATGAAAATGGCAATATCGATCCTGTAAAAATTGATTTAGTTTCAAGAATGGGTGGAAATTGGTATTCAAGAGCAAATCAAGGTTTATTTGAAGTGGCCAAGCCATTAACAACGTTAGGAATAGGAGTGGATCAAATACCAAATTTTGTAAAGGAAAATTCTATTTTTGATGGTAATGATTTGGGAAAATTAGGGAATATTGAATCATTGCCTACAACAGAAGAAATTAATATATTTGTAAAGCAGAATTTTGCTGTTAAAGGTGTTTTAAGTTCTGACGATCAGTTAAAACGGTATAAAAAGGCAAAGGAATATTTAGATCAAAACGATGTAGATTCCGCTTGGAAAGTATTATTAGCAAAATAATTTATAATAAAAAAAAGAAGTAAAATGGAAGTATCAGGGAAAATTAAAATGCTTGGGGAATCAAAAAATGTAGGAAGCGGAAGTTTCTTAAAAAGAGAATTGGTAGTAACCACCGACGAGCAATATCCACAGCACATTTTAGTTGAATTCGTTCAAGACAAATGTGATTTATTAAATAACTATCAAGTCGGAGATGCTGTAAAAGTATCTATCAATTTAAGAGGTCGTGAATGGGTTGATCCACAGGGAGTAACTAAATATTTCAATGCAATTCAAGGCTGGAGAGTTGAAAAGTTAAGCGCTGCTGCACCTGCACAAGCTGCCCCAATTCCAGCGGCTGAAACATTTGCTCCAGCTGAAAATTTTAAAGAAGAAGAGCACGACGATTTGCCGTTCTAAAAATAGAATTGAAAGATAAAATCAATTTTTGAGCAATAAACCTATACCGTAATTGGTTCCAATTTGAGGATAAATTAAGGCATGGGTTTTATTTTTCCCTAATGTTAGCGATTTAAAAGGACTCCAATAGGAAACAGCAAGCCCAACTGCGGTTCCAATTCCTGCCCCAGCTAAAACATCAGATGTGTAGTGTTTATTGTTCGCAATTCTTAAAAATCCTGTTGCTGCTGCAAATAAATAACCGCTACTTGCATACCAAATATTGGCGTCTTTATATTCGTAAAATAAAACGGATGCATTGGTAAAAGCTGTAGCTGTATGACCAGAAGGGAAACTCAACTCATCGGTTCCATCAGGGCGCAATTCTTTAAATGAGAATTTCATGGATTGTACTATTCCTCCCATAATTGCATTTGAAACAACTATATTAATTGTTTGGCGCAGAGCATCATTTTTTGGTTTTAATCCCAAATAGCGTCCACCATATATTTGCAATAGCGCTTCATATTGAACGTAATTGTCAATTTTGTTATGAAAATCTTCTCCTAAAACCTTTCTAAAGTCGGTTTGTAGATTTGTATTCATGGGAGTGTTTTTCATTAATAACCCTCCCGTTATTAAAACTGCTGGAATCACAAATTGCTTATAGGTCAATTTATCTTCATTAAATAATAATGAAATAGAATCCTTTTGTTGTGCATTTACTTTTAATGAAATAAGTAAAGCAGCAAAAATTATTTTACTTTTCATGAGGCACAATTAAAAAGTGATATTTGCGCCAATAAAATTATAACCATAACTTCTAGAAGCATTTAAATTAAACGTATATTTTTTTGTAGTTTCTAATTTTGAATTGCTTTTGGTAATTTTACTTTTAGCAATATTTTTCCCAATAATATAACCCATAACCATTGCAATTGGATAATCGGAATACCAATGAACATTCGCTTGAACCATATTAAATCCTAAAAGACCAATTAGGCTATAGCCAACAGGTTTTATCCATTTTTTATCAGGGTAATTACCCAAAATCACATTTAGAGCAGCAGTTGCTGTCATCACATGTCCTGATGGCATGGCGTCATAATTGGGAGTATATTTCCCATAGGCGCTAAAACTTGGAAACGGATTCCAATGCCCTCCTGGATTTCCATCTCGCATAGCAGGAGCTGGACTTTGTCTTCCTGATATTCTTTTTATGGTTTGACTAAAAACACCAGATACTAATAGGCTTTCTACTAATCCAGTTGCAGTATTTAGAGAGCGGTAGTCATTATTTATCAATCCAAAAGTTGCAAACCCCATACTCAATAATATAGGAGTGGTGCCATTTCCAATTAAGTAAATTGCGGAAGTTATATTAGGCGGAATATTACTTAACGGCCCAAAATTTTTATATCTGGCAACCTCTTCTAATCCTAGTCTTTCACCAATTATTCGGGATTGATCAAGTAAATGTTGGTCTTCCGGAATAATTACAACTGTCATAATTGTTGCTCCTCCTAAAGCTATTAAATTCTCCTTATAGCCAAAATCATTCACCGTTCTGTAAACATTTTTTGGAACATTGGTAATCATTTCAAAGAAGCGAGATTTTTTATAGCTGTAAATTTCTCCATTTTTATTGGTATAACTTTGAAGTTTTGAAGCGTTATAAATGCTGTCTTTTATTTGTGATAAAACAATAGAAGTAGTAAATAAAAGGGATAATAAAATTACTAATTTTCTCATTTAAATTTTTTTTGATAAAGATATTGCTAATTTTGTTTATATTAAATTAATACAAATAAATTCCACTATTTTTTGAACTAAATGCATCTAATTTCAGACGCTTTATATTTCCCTCCAGTATTTGAGGCTTCCTCTGAAGGCATACTTGCTGTTGGTGGCGACTTGTCTTCTGAAAGATTGTTATTGGCTTATAAAAGCGGAATATTTCCCTGGTTTAATCCTGGAGAACAGATACTCTGGTGGGCGCCAAAATCAAGAATGGTATTGTATTTTGATGAATTGATTGTTTCCAAGAGTATGAGAAATATTTTGAATAGAAATACCTTTAAGGTTACTTTCAACCAAAATTTCAGTGAAGTAATTTTAAATTGCAGTTTGATTAAAAGAGAAGGTCAGCGTGGAACTTGGATTAGCCAAGAAATGATAAAAGCATATTGTAAACTGAACGAATTGGGAATTGCTAAATCAGTTGAGGTATGGCAGAATAATGAATTAGTTGGGGGTCTTTATGGAATTGATCTAGGCTTCATTTTTTGTGGAGAAAGTATGTTTTCAAGAGTAAGTAATGCGTCTAAAGTAGCTTTTATTTCTTTAGTAAATCATTTAAAAAATGAGAATTATAAATTATTGGATTGTCAAGTTTACAACGAGCATCTTAATAGTTTGGGTTGTAGAGAAATTGATCGGGATGATTTTATGAAACTTTTAAATGCGGGATCTTAATTTCTTTTCCAACAATCAGCAACGTGATCTTCAACCATCCCGGTTGCTTGCATGTGCGCATAAACTACCGTTGAGCCTACAAATTTAAACCCTCTTTTTTTTAAGTCGTTACTTATTTTATCTGATAATGCAGTTGTTGATGGAACTTCTTTTAATGTATTTGGATTGTTTACAATGGGTTTGTTGTCAGTGAAAGCCCAAATGTAATTACTAAAACTGCCAAATTCTTCTTGTATTTTTATAAATGAACTTGCGTTAGTAACAGTTGACCGAATCTTCAATTGGTTCCGAATGATGCCTGCGTTTTGCATCAATTCTTGAATTTTATTTTCAGAATACAAAGCTACTTTCAAATAGTCAAAGTGGTCAAATGCCAGTCTGAAATGCTCTCTTTTTTTTAGGATGGTAATCCAACTTAAACCTGCTTGAAAAGTTTCTAATACCAGAAATTCAAATAATTTTTGGTCGTCATAAACTGGAACTCCCCATTCTTCATCGTGGTATTTTTCATAAAGAGCAATGCCTACACACCATTTACACCTATTTTTTTTGGTCATAATTATAATTTGATATAAATATAAAAAAATCCCATTTTAAAATTTAAAATGGGATTTAATATTATGATTGAAATCTGAAATCTTAATTCAAAAATCTTATATGAACTATCCTAAAGCAGCTCTTTTGAAACCAGTAACAGTCAAGTTTTTATCTAAAGATTGCACATAAGCACCAACGCTCATTTTGCTATCTTTTATATAATCTTGGTTTACTAAAGTATTGTCTTTAAAGAATCGTGCTAATTTACCTTTAGCAATATTTTCTAACATCGCTTCAGGTTTTCCTTCTTGACGTAGTAAATCTTTTGCAATTTCGATTTCTTTAGCGATGATTTCTGAATCAACACCTTCTTCGTTCAAGGCGATTGGTGCCATTGCTGCCGCTTGCATTGATACGTTTCTACCAACTTCGTCAGCTCCTTCAATGTTAGCAGATAAAGCTACTATAGTAGCGATTTTGTTTCCAGAGTGGATGTAAGACCCGATGAAAGCACCTTCTAATTTCTCAAAAGTTCTGATTTCTAATTTTTCTCCGATAACTCCTGTTTGCTCAATTAATTTTTCAGCAACAGAAATCCCGTTGAAATCAGCTGCTAAAAATTCTTCTTTTGAATTGAAGTTTAATGCCAAATTAGCCATTTCAGTGGCCATTTTTACAAAACTTTCGTTCATTCCTACGAAGTCAGTTTCACAGTTTAATGTGATTACAACACCAGCAGTTTTTGCATCATTTACAACTGCAATTGCAGCTCCTTCCGTTGACTCTCTGTCTGATCTGTTTGCAGCAACCTTTTGTCCTTTTTTACGAAGGTTTTCAATTGCTAGGTCAAAATCTCCATCAGATTCTACTAATGCTTTTTTGCAGTCCATCATCCCTGCACCTGTGATTGTTCTTAATTTATTTACGTCTGCAGCAGTAATTGTTGCCATAATTATTTAATTTAAAGATTAAAAGATCGAAAAATTTAAGGATAAAAGTAGCGTTAATTTGAAACCAACACTTTAAGTTATCTTTAAATCTTTCAATCTTTAAATTTATTTTTATTATTCTTCAGTTGCTGGAGTTTCTTCCGCTGGAGCTGCTTCTTCAGCAACCACTTCGTCAGTTACTTCAGCTACCACTTCAACTTCTTCAATTACTACCTCTTCTTCTTGAGCTACTTCAACAGTTTCGGCTACTACTTCAGCAACTTCTCGAGTTTCTTGAACAGCAACTTCAACAGCTTCTTCAGCAGCTGGAGCTTCAGCATCTCCTTCTTTATCAGAAGTTCTGTTAGCCAATCCATCTGTGATTGCTGCAGTTACTAAAGTTAGAATTTTCTCAATTGATTTTGAAGCATCATCATTTGCTGGAATTACATAATCAACCTCTCTTGGGTCTGAATTTGTATCAACCATTGCAAAAACCGGAATGTTTAATTTATGAGCTTCTTTAATTGCGATGTGTTCTGCTTTAATATCTACTACGAACAATGCAGCAGGAAGTCTAGACATATCAGAAATTGAACCTAAGTTTTTCTCTAATTTTGCACGAAGACGATCAACTTGTAAACGTTCTTTTTTAGACAGCGTCATGAATGTTCCGTCTTTTTTCATTTTATCGATAGTAGCCATTTTTTTAACAGCTTTACGAATAGTAACGAAATTAGTTAACATTCCACCTGGCCATCTTTCAGTAATGTAGGGCATGTTTACATTTTTTGCTTTATCAGCAACGATATCTTTTGCTTGTTTTTTGGTAGCAACAAATAATATTTTTCTACCTGATGCAGCGATTTTTTTCAAAGCATCATTTGCTTCTTCAATTTTTGCTGCCGTTTTATATAGATTGATAATGTGAATTCCATTACGTTCCATATAAATGTATGGAGCCATGTTTGGATCCCATTTTCTAGTCATGTGTCCAAAGTGAACACCTGCTTCTAGTAATTCTTTTACTTCTACTTTGTTTGACATTTTTTGTTTAGTTTACGTTCTGTTGATTAGCAATGGTCCTGTAAGCGGTTAGCGATTAGCTATTTGCAGTTGGCTTCATTTAGATGCTAAACTAATTTCAAGCTTATGCTTGACAACAACAACTTTGTTTTTAATTTAAATAAATTATCGATATCTTGTTTATTTAAACAAGATAGAGAATATTAACGTTTAGAGAATTGGAATCTCTTACGAGCTTTTTTCTGACCGAATTTCTTACGTTCAACCATTCTTGGATCTCTAGTTAATAAACCTTCTGGTTTCAATACAGCTCTGTTTCCTTCGCCTACTTCACACATTGCTCTCGCAATTGCCATTCTCACAGCTTCTGCTTGACCTGTTGAACCACCTCCGTATACATTTACTTTTACATCATAATTAGAAGCGTTGTCAGTTAATGTCATTGCTTGTAATACTTTGTATTGTAAAGTAGCTGTTGGAAAATAAGTTGCAAACGGTTTTTTATTTACTACGATAACTCCTGTTCCTTCTGTAACATAAACACGTGCAACAGCGGTTTTTCTTCTACCTATTTTGTGAATAACTCCCATTATTTAAGATCGTTTAGGTTAACAGTTTT
>CALPMA020000086.1 GCA_943324545.2 Chitinophaga pinensis | reverse complement strand
TGCTGATTGTAACCTTTTGCCATCATTGTTTCATCTACTCGATATTCGTATTTTAAATAACCAGCATCCAAAGTTTCTGTTCCGTAATCAAAATATATTTTATGGTTTTTTGGATCGGGTAAATTGGCGTTCATGTATTTAAAAAAGCTTTCAGGGATTGGATTATTGTCAAATTCTCTAAATCCTAACCAATGCGTCGACAGGCAAGCGGCTTTACTGAAAATCTTCGGATATTCACAAATGGCATACATAGAAATTAGCCCGCCCATACTTGATCCCATTATTGCTGTGTGATCGGCATCGATGTATACTGAAAAATTAGAATCTACAAATGGTTTTACCTCCTCAACAATAAATTTCAAGTAATTATTTGAATTGATGTCTTCCATATTGAACTGATAATTTAATTTATGCGCTTCCTCAAAAATTAGTTTTTGTTCTGCTTGAGTTAATCCTAACAACGGTTTTTTCGGAAAAAAATCGGCGTGGCGAATGGCAGGAATATTCCAAATTGCTACAACAATGACCTCCTCAATTTTATTTTCGGAAGTTAATTTGCTCAACACATCATCCACCATCCACTCTTGTTTGTTCCAAGTAGTGGTTGCGTCAAATAACATTTGCCCGTCGTGCATGTAAAGAACGCTGTATTTTTTTTCCTCAGAATAATTGGTTGGAACCCAAACATCAACCGTTCTGGGTTTGATATATTTGGTAGAAAAATTTTCAATCCTATATATTTTACCTTCAAATTTACTAGCGTCAATAAGTTCAACCATTACCATTTTGCTTTGCGCAAATGACAATAAGTTCATCAATAGAAAGCAAATTACAAATCGGTTCATATTATTTTAATTCTAATATT
This sequence comes from Chitinophaga pinensis, assembly GCA_943324545.2. Lineage (GTDB taxonomy): Bacteria > Bacteroidota > Bacteroidia > Flavobacteriales > Flavobacteriaceae > Flavobacterium. Next base: position 8,331 of record CALPMA020000086.1, on the reverse strand, counting down.
AAGGCCGATTTTCCTTCGATTTCAATATCATTGTTAAGATCAATTATTTTTCCAGATAGCACTTCTTTTCCAGATTTTAAATTTTGAATTGACTCTTTAAAACGAGAAGTTTTCAAAGTTTGTTTTTCAGAATTGTTATTGATAATTACCATTACAGTTTCTTTTTCATTGTATCTGAAATACACATAAATATTATTGTCAGGAACATAATGCGTGATTTTTCCATTATGAATTACCTCTTTAGATTTTCTCCAAGTGAATAATTTTGAGGAGAACTCAAAGAATTTTTGTTGTTCTGCAGTTCTTCCCTCTTTGGTAAAAGCATTATTTGCATCGCCATTCCAACCGCCAGGAAAATCTCTTCTAATGTCGGCGTCGCCTTTTCCTTTATCGCCTTTCATACCGATTTCTGAACCATAATACAATTGTGGAATTCCTCGAACGGTTGCAATTAGCGTCATTGCCATTTGATATTTTTTGAAATCACTTTTGTAAATTTCATTGAATCTTCCCGTATCATGATTTTCAGCAAATACTAATAAATTATTCGGATTTGGATATAAGAAATCATTCGCAAAATTGTCATACACTTGAATCATTCCTCGATCCCAAGATTGGCGGTCTTCGTTAAAAACATTTCCAATAGCATCGTGCAAAGTAAAATCCATTACGCTTGGTAAATAGGAATTATAACTTTGTATTGCACCAATTTTACTGTCTTTTTGCCAATACGACATTTGGGCTTGATCGTGCATCCAAACTTCACCTACAATATTAAAATGAGGATATTCATCGGTAATTGCTTTCGTCCATTTTGAAATTCCATCTTTGTCATTATAGGAATAAGTATCGACTCTAAAACCATCTAAATCGGCATATTCAATCCACCAAATCGCATTTTGTGTTAAGTAATTTAACACCAAAGGATTCGATTGATTTAAGTCGGGCATAGAAGGAACAAACCATCCGTCCATACATTGTTTAGAATCAACTTTAGAAGCATTTTTATCAAATTGCGTTGTCATTCTATAATTAGATTGTGAATATCCTGGGAACTGATGAATCCAATTATAAGTTGGTAAATCATTGTACATCCAGTGTTTCCAACCCCAGTGATTGGTTACATAATCCATGATATTTTTCATACCTCGTTGATGTAATTCAGCACTTAATTGAACGTATTCTTCATTGGTTCCATAACGTGGATCAATTTTGTAAACGTCAGATTGAGCGTAACCATGATAAGAATAAGCTTCGTCATTGTCTTCGCAAAGTGGTGTTGGCCAAACCGCTGTAGCTCCTAATTCCTTAATGTAATCCAGGTTTTTAATTAAGCCTTCAATGTCTCCACCATGTCTTCCGCCAGGAAGGGACCGATTTGAAATTTCTTTAGTAGATTTTGAATTGTCGTTGTTCGGATTCCCGTTGGCAAAACGATCTGGCATAATTAGATAAATTACGTCTGAGGAATCGTAGCTTTTTCTATATTTCGAATTTTCTTTTCTTGCTTTTAAAGAATAGTTTTGAGTATAAGTGTTTTTTCCATTTTTAAAAGTAAAAACAAATTCTTGTGCTGTAACATTTTTAGTGTCAATGGTAACAAATAAGTAATTTGGATTTTCTGTTTTTTGAACGTTTTTTATAGTCAATCCATTGGAAACTGAAACTTCATTTTGGGATATATTTTTCCCATAAAACATAATTTGAACTTCTGATAAATTCATATCGCTCCACCAAAACGGAGGTTCAACTCTTTCGATTTGAGCGTAGGAAAAGAAATTGAATAATACTACTAATACTAAAATATACTTTTTCATAATATTTTATTTTATTTATTTTCAATAATGCTAATTGCGTAACCTCCACCAGCAGCAGATAATTGGGATAATTTTGTGGTGTTGGTAACTTTCATTTTACGAATCACATACGATTGTGGGTTGGTTTTATAATGTGCATTTTTTCCATCTGCATAAGTGGTAGCTGTATATTTTTTTCCTTTGTCCAAAAAGTCCAATTTAATGTTTGACGTTCTAGGATTATCTCCATTTACGTTTCCAATAAACCAGTTGTTGGTTCCCTTTGCTTTTCTAGCAACTGTAATATAATCTCCAGGTTCCGCTTCTAGGTAAATACTATTTTCCCAATCCAAAGCAACATCTTTAATAAATTGAAATGCATCTGGGAATTGATTGTAATGTTCAATTAAATCAGCTGCCATTTGCAAAGGGCTATACATGGTCACGTACAAAGCCAACTGATTAGCTAGGGTGCTATTGACATGAGAATTGTTGTTTGGACTGAATTTCTTTATATCCATTTCAAATATTCCAGGGGTATAATCCATTGGTCCGCCAATTAATCTTGTAAATGGTAAAAGAGTTACATGGTTTGGTTTAGAACCTCCGAAAGCTTGAAATTCTGTTCCACGAGCGGCTTCATTTCCAATCATATTTGGATACGTTCTGCAAATTCCAGTTGGACGAACTGCTTCGTGAGCGTTGACCATAATTTTGTAATCTGCAGCTTTTTCAATTACATATTGGTAATGGTTAATTATCGATTGGCTATAATGATGTTCTCCAACTGGCAATATTGGTCCAACATAGCCACTTTTTACCGCTTCATATCCGTAGTCGTTCATAAATTTAAAAGCTTTGTCCATGTGGCGCTCGTAATTTCTTGTAGAACCAGAAGTTTCATGGTGCATAATCATTTTTACTCCTTTTGATTTTGCATATTCGTGAATCCCTTTCACATCAAAATCTGGATAAGGAGTTAGAAAATCAAAAACATAATCTTTTTCATGGCCAAACCAATCTTCCCAACCTTCATTCCAACCTTCAACTAAAACGCCATCAAATCCATGTTTTGCTGCAAAATCAATATATTCTTTCACATGAGCCGTATTGGCAGCGTGAGTTGAATTTGGCTTCGCTTTAGTATAATCGGTAATCCCTAATTGAATTGCAGGAAAATCATTGGTATACGACCAAGAGCTTTTACCAGTAATCATTTCCCACCAAACGCCAACATATTTCACGGGTTTAATCCATGAAGTATCTTCAATTTTACAAGGATCATTTAAGTTTAATGTCATTTTTGACGATAAAATTTCTCGAGCATCATCACTAACGATAATTGTTCTCCATGGAGTGTTACTCGGGCTTTGAATATGACCTTTATCGCCTCTAGCATCTGGCGTTAACCAAGATTCGAAAATCATGTTTTTATCATCTAAATTTAAGTTCATTAGAGAATAATTGATCAGTGCCGCTTCATGCAAATTGATGTAAATTCCATCGGCAGTTTTCATCATTAAAGCCGTTTGAACTCCAGTGTCTGAAAACCAAGTTTGAGAGGCATTTTCTGATCTTGCTTTGCTAGACAATCCTCTAATTTCTGTTAATTTAGAAGTTGTATAATCGTATTCTTGTGTATCATAATCGCCAGAAATCCAATATGCAGTATGGTTTCCTGTCATTGCAAATTGAGTTTTCTCTTCTTTAATTACAAAATAAACTAGGTTTTTCTGTTCAGGGAATTCATATCTAAATCCTAATCCATCATCAAATAAACGAAAACGGAGAACCAATATTCGATCAGTTAATTTTTGATTTAACGTAATCGCTAATTCATTATAATTATTTCTAATTTGTGCAACTTCTCCCCAAACAGGTTTCCAAGTTTCATCGAAAGTTGCCGTTTTTGAATTGGTAATAACAAAACCATTTAGCAATGAATATTTATCATTTTTAAGTTCAAATCCTAATTTACTAGATTTAATTATTGACTTATTTTTATAGGAAAGCTCATAAGTTGGCGTGCCATCTTGTAGTAATGAAAAAGCCATTGAAAATTGTCCATTTGGCGATTTTAATTCTTGCGCATTACTACTATTTATGGAAATAAATAAGACAAAAAGGACTTGAATTAATTTTTTCATTGGTTATAAATTATACAGTTATTAAATTATTTGGTTCTACAATGACTTCTTTTCCATTAACGTAAACTGAAATACTTTGATTACCTTCTAAAGAAAATTTAGTTTCAGATTGCTGAATAGTAACTTTTAGAATTTGATTTCTGAAATTAATTTTAAAGGAATAGCCATCCCATTCTTTAGGGATTTTAGGAGCAAAGTGCAGGGAGTCGTTTTTGACTCTCATTCCTCCAAAACCTTCTACGATACTCATCCAAGTTCCTGCCATTGAAGTGATGTGACAACCTTCTTCAACTTCTTTATTGTAATCGTCTAAATCCAATCTTGATGTTCTTAAATAGAAAGTATAGGCCATTTCCATTTTGTCTAAAACTGCAGCTTGAATAGAGTGAACGCAAGGAGAAAGAGAACTTTCATGAACGGTAAAAGACTCATAAAATTCAAAATTTCTTTTTAATTCTTCTTTCGAAAAATGATCTTCAAAGAAGTAAAAACACTGTAATACGTCTGCCTGTTTAATGTATGGGGACCGCAATATTCTATCCCATGACCATTTTTGATTGATTGGACGTTGGCTTACATCAAGATCAGACACCCTTACTAATTCTTTGTCTAGAAATCCATCTTGTTGCAAGTAAACATCTAATTCTTTCGAGAAAGGAAAATACATATTATCGGAAACTATTTTCCAAGATTGTAATTCAGCATCTGAAATAGCTACTTTTTCAGAAATTCTTTTGTGATCAGAAGGGTATTCCATTGCCACTTTTTGAATTTGTTCATAGGTATAATCCAAACACCATTTTGCAATATAATTGGTATAAAAATTATTATTTACGTTATTTTCATATTCATTTGGTCCGGTAACACCTAGAATTACATACTGATTTTTATTGGTAGAAAAAGTAGCTCTTTGGTGCCAGAAACGAGCAATTCCGATAAGAACTTCCAATCCTTTTTCTGGAATATAAGAATAGTCACCAGTAAATCTATGGTAATTAAATATGGCAAAAGCGATAGCTCCATTTCTATGAATTTCTTCAAATGTTATTTCCCATTCGTTATGACATTCTTCTCCGTTCATAGTTACCATTGGATACAAAGCTGCGCCATTGGTAAACCCTAATTTTGCTGCGTTTTCAATTGCTTTATCCAACTGATTGTAACGGTAAGTCAATAAATTTCTTGCTACATTTTGATCTTTTGTAGCCATGTAAAACGGAATACAATAGGCTTCAGTGTCCCAATAAGTGGATCCGCCATATTTTTCACCGGTGAATCCTTTAGGTCCAATATTCAATCGTGAATCTTTTCCTAAATAAGTCTGATTTAATTGAAAAATATTGAATCGAATTCCCTGTTGCGCTTTGATATCTCCATTAATTGTAATGTCAGACATTTCCCAAATTTTAGCCCAAGCATGAATTTGTTTTTCTAATAATTGGTTGTAACCAATAGATAAAGCTGTATTTAAAACATTTACTGCGGCGCTTTCAGTATTCTGATGGTTTAAAGAAACGGTATATCCACCGAATTTTTCAATTGATACAACGTCATCTTTATTGGCATTTACAATATAATCAAACTGAATTTTCTCTGAATCGGAATGGTTATTATCTGGAATTGCATTTTGATTAATACCATTTATGAAAATGTTATTTTGCATAAATGTAGTTGCAACAAAATGCGTTTTAAAAGTTTGCGCCGTTACAAATCCTGCATTTCCAGAATTTTTTACCGATAATGGCTCCCAGAATTTTTCTTCCCAGTTGGCATCTTCATTTGTAACTCCAGCGTCTATGTAGGGTTTAAAAACAATTTTTGAGTCTTTATTTAGAGATATAATCTGATATTTAATAACGCCTAATTCATCTAAATCTAAAGATAAAAATCGACGAATGTTAACTGAAATTTCAGTGTCATTTTGCAAAGTAGCTTCAAAAGAGCGGCAGTACCAACCTTCTTTCATATTTAATTCTCTTCGGAAATTATTTACCGCTTTACAAGTATTTAAATCTAGATTTTCACCGTTAATTTCAATATCAATTCCAATCCAATTTGGAGCATTTAATACTTTGGCAAAATATTCAGGATAGCCATTTTTCCACCATCCCACTTTTGTTTTGTCCGGGTAATAAATACCTGCAATATAACTTCCTTGAAATGTTTTTCCGGTATATTTTTCTTCAAAATTAGCACGTTGTCCCATTGCTCCATTCCCAATGCTGAAAAGGCTTTCGGAGGATTTTACACTATTTTTGTCAAATCCATTTTCTATTATCGACCAATCGCTTGGTTGTATATAATCTTGGTTCATTTATTTTTTTATTAAATAATCAGAAGATTAATATTATTTTAATCTTTTAATTGTCAATCAATTTTTGGATAAATTCGTTATTTATATGAGTAGAATCTTCAAATATATAATTTGCTTCAAATAATATTTCTTTTTCGCCTATTCCAATACTAATCATCTTTGCAGCATTGGCGGCTTGAATTCCAGCCACAGAATCTTCAAAAACAATCGAATTTTCATTTTCAATCCCTAATTTTCTTGCTGCCTGCAAAAAAACTTCTGGATCTGGTTTGGCATTTGTAACATCATTTCCATCTACAATTTCGTCGAAATAATTTAATATCCCTGTTTTTTCTAAAATAGGTCTTGCGTTTTTACTTGCAGATCCTAAGGCAATTTTTTGGTTGTTGTCTTTCAAATATTTTAATATTGGAAGAATACCTGGCAATAATTCCCTTTCATCCATGGTAACCAAATAGGATAAATAGGTTTCATTTTTTTGAATCAACCATTTGTTTTTGTCTTCTTTTGAAGCAGTCACTTTCCCTAATTCTAAAATTATATCAAGTGATCGAACTCGGCTCACGCCTTTTAAAAGTTCATTGTCATGTAATGTAAATTCGATTCCTAGTTGGTTTGCTATTTGCTGCCAAGCAATAAAATGATATCTGGCAGTGTCAACAATAACACCATCTAAATCGAAAATAAAGGCTTTTTTTTTCATGGTTTACTTTAGTCTGAAATGGCGTCTTTATCAGTAATTAAAAGCGTGCTAACTCCTCCTAGTACTAAACAAATTCCAGCTAATGTCATAGCGTGAATGGAATTATTACCTATAAGTTTATAGAGTATATTGATTCCTCCCAAAGCGGCAACGATTTGTGGAATTACAATAAACATGTTAAATAAGCCCATCATTGTTCCCATTTTCTTAGGATCTACGGCGCTAGATAACATAGCATATGGCATGGATAATATACTTCCCCACGAAATTCCAATTAAAATAAAGGAATAAAGTAAGGTGTCTGGTTGAGAATAAAACATCATAATAAATCCAAGACCTCCTAATAATAATGAAATGCTATGGATGTATTTTCTGTTGATTTTCCTTTCGGCAGTATAAAATGTTAACAATAATGCAAATGCCATTGATGACAATCCGTAAACTCCCATTGAGGAACCTACTAGATTTGCTGCATCTTGGTATTTGGTATTGGCAACATCGAAAGCTGCTTTTTCACCAGCATTTGATAAGTCATAATTTTTTTCGATTGGGGCAGGTGCTTTATAAACATATTCTGTTAACGCAGGTGTGGCCATACTCCACATCGTAAAAAATGCAAACCAACTGAAAAACTGTATGAGTCCTAATTGTTTCATTGTGGAAGGCATTCCTTTTAAACTAGTTGAAATATCCTTAAAAAAATTAGCTTGTTTCTTCTCTTTTTCAAAAACGGAAATATCTTCTGGTGGGTATTCTTTGGTGGTAAAAATGGTATAAAGAATACTTGCAATAAATACAAAAGCACCAATTGCAAAACCCATTTTTACAGACATTGGTAAAACACCTGCGTCAGCTTTATTTGGAACACCAAATTGATCCAACATCCAAGGCAAATTACTGGCAATCCAAGTTCCAATTCCGATAATTAATGTTTGGATTACAAAACCATAAGATCTTTGAGAATTCGGAAGTTTGTCGGCAACAAGTGCTCGAAAAGGCTCCATACTGATATTAATTGAAGCGTCTAAAACCCACAATAAACCTGAGGCAATCCATAGAGTTGGGGAATTAGGCACAAAAAACAAAGCCAAAGTGCTCAAAATTGCGCCAATTAGAAAGAACGGTTTGCGTCTTCCATATTTTGGATGCCAAGTATTGTCAGATAAATAGCCAATTATTGGTTGAACAATAAGACCTGTAAGTGGTGCTGCTATCCAAAGCATTGGGATTGAATCTTGTTCTGCTCCTAGAGTTTGGAAAATTCGAGACATGAATCCTCCTTGGAGAGCAAAACCAAATTGTATTCCTAAGAAACCAAAACTCATGTTCCAAATTTCCCAGAAACTTAATTTACGCTTTTCCATTATCGTT
>CALPMA020000085.1 GCA_943324545.2 Chitinophaga pinensis | reverse complement strand
TGGAAAAATGTTCAATCTAAAACAGTTGAATTGATGCAGTTTTATAATGCTACAGTTGGAAAATATCCTTATGAACAATATTCGATTATTCAAGGTGGTGATGGAGGAATGGAATATGCAATGTGTACTTTAATTCTAGGTGAAGGTACTTATGACGGACTTCTTGGAGTTATTGCTCATGAAATGGGACATTCGTGGTTCCAACATATTCTAGCTTCCAATGAAAGTAAACACGGATGGATGGACGAAGGATTTACATCTTTTATCGAAGATTTAGGCATGAACGAGTTGGCTGAAAAGAAATCGGAAAACCCATTTGAAGGAAGCTATAAAAGCTATATCAACATGGCAAATTCTGGCAAGGAACAACCACAAGGAACTCATGCTGATCGATTTGATGAAAATAGGGTTTACAGCATTACCTCTTACAGTAAAGGCGAAGTTTTCTTGGCACAACTTCAATACCTCATCGGAAAGGAAAATTTATATAAAACAATTAAGCGTTATTATTCCGAATTCAAATTCAAACATCCAACACCAAATGATATCAAAAGAACCGCAGAACGCATTTCGGGAGCCGAGTTGGATTGGTATTTAACCGATTGGACACTTACCACAAACACCATTGATTACGGAATAAAATCAGTGATTGAAGAAGGTGATGAAACAGTAATTAATTTAGAAAGAATAGGTAGAATGCCAATGCCAATTGACCTTGAAGTAGAATATTTAGATGGATCTAATGAGACGTTTTACATTCCATTGCGCATGATGAATTTCATTAAAGAGAATCCAAATTCTGCAATTAAAAGAAGGATTTTGAACGATTGGGCTTGGGGAAATCCAAACTATCAATTTAAAATTCCAGCTACTAAAAACAAAATAAAAAAAATCACAATTGACCCAAGCGGCTTAATGGCCGACGTGAAAAGGGACAATAATAGATATGAATTGAAATAAAAATATCCCTATTTGTTTAGCATTTTATATCTTTGATTTCAAATAACCAACATGCCACTATCTTCAAATAAAAAAATCTACTTTGCATCCGACCAACATTTTGGAGCGCCAACTGCGGAATTGAGTTTTCCTAGAGAACAAAAATTTGTGGCTTGGCTTGACGAAATTAAAGGGGATGCAGAAGCCTTATTTTTATTAGGAGATTTATTCGATTTTTGGTTTGAATATAAAACGGTCGTGCCAAAAGGATTTATTCGAGTTTTAGGTAAACTGGCTGAAATTCGCGACAGCGGAATCCCAATATATTTCTTCGTTGGAAACCATGATTTATGGATGAGCGACTACTTTGAAAAAGAACTCAATATTCCTGTTTACCACGATAATAAAGAATTTACATTTGGAAAAAAAACATTCCTAATTGGCCATGGCGACGGAAAAGGGCCTGGCGATAAAGGCTATAAAAGAATGAAACGCGTTTTCACCAATTCCTTCTCAAAAGCAATATTCCGATGGATCCATCCTGATATTGGTGTTAAATTAGGTCAATACCTATCTGTAAAAAACAAACTGATTTCAGGGGATGAAGATGTGAAATTTTTGGGTGAAGAAAACGAATGGTTGGTGCTTTATTCCAAAAGAAAATTAGAAACAAAGCACTACAATTATTTGATTTTTGGCCACCGTCATTTACCGATGAAAATTGCCGTTGGAGAAAACTCCGAATATGTAAATTTAGGAGATTGGATTAGTTATTTCACCTACGGTGTTTTCGATGGGGAAAATTTCGAAATTAAGAAATTTGAAACCAAATAAATCACTGTAAAAAAAGGAACTGCCGTTAGCATCCATCCTCCAAAACCACAAATCAATTCAAAGGAAAGGTGGGAAAGTGTCCCAAAAAAACTCTCCTGAAAAGAAGCTATAATTTCCTCTACGGAATGATGGGTTTGAGGAACTGAAAAAATATACTCCCCAATATTTATGAACGGTATAATCATTAAAATTTGTAATGGCCACGCTAAATAACTAATAGCAATCATTATTGGTAAATTCAATTTTCTTTTTAATGAAAATGCAGTTAACAAAATAGTAGTTACCCCAAGAATTGGAATAATAGAGAATAAAGCTGCAACTAAAATGCTTTGCGTCAATTCAATTGGCGATAACCCTTGTTTAAATAAAGCGCCGGTTTTTGTTTTTAACGCTCGAAAATTCAAATTACTACTCGTTTTCATCGATATCTTTTTGCAAGTCTAATTTTCTAAATGTTGGCGAAACAAAACCGGTAAAAACAACTATTATTAAGGTCATCGTTCCTCCAAAAACTACCGAAGTTACCGTTCCCATTAGCTTTGCTGTTAAACCGCTTTCAAAAGCCCCAAGTTCATTTGAAGAACCCACAAAAATGGAATTCACCGCCGCAACCCTTCCTCGCATGTGATCAGGAGTTTTTAATTGTAGGATAGTTTGTCGGATAACCACAGAAATTCCATCCACGACGCCACTTAAAAATAATGCAATTACCGATAACCAGAAAAGCGTTGAAAGACCAAAAACGATGATGCAAACTCCAAAGGCAAATATGGAAAATAGCAGCTTCATACCCGCGTTTTTATTTAATGGAACATAGGCCGAAATAAACATCGTAATAAAGGCGCCTAAAGCAGGGGCCGCTCTTAAAACGCCAAATCCTTCGGGACCCACTTTCAAAATATCTTGGGCATAAATAGGCAATAATGCAACTGCACCACCAAATAAAACCGCAACCATGTCTAAAGACAATGCCCCTAAAATGGTTTTATTGTTATAAACAAATTTTACCCCTTCTTTAAGACTTTGCATTATGGGTTCGCCAATTTTTGGATTTAAAATGGGCTTAGTACTTATTTGGCTTAGTATAATTAATGCTAAAACCGAAAATCCTAAAACGGATAACATCGAACCGTAAACGCCAATTATGGTGATAGAAAATCCTGCAACTGCGGGGCCTAAAACAGAACTAATTTGCCATACTGAACTGCTCCATGTTGCAGCGTTTGAGTAGAGATTTTTTGGGACAATTAAGGAAAGTAACGAGAAAATAGTTGGGCCTAAAAATGCTCGAACAATTCCACCAAGAAACACTAAAAAGTAAATTGAATACAAAATTGTTTTGGCTGATAAATTGCCTCTAAAAGGTTCCCAAGTCAATAAAAAAAGGCCTAAACTAATTACTAAAAACCCAATTATGCATTTAAATAACAACCCTTTTTTTTCGTTTTGATCGACAAAATGACCGGCAAATAAAGCCATCAAGATAGCAGGAACAACTTCCATTAAACCAACAATTCCAAGAGAAAGAGCGCTTTTCGTCAAACTATAAACTTCCCATTCGATTACAATAAATTGCATGGACCAGGAGAAAACCATAATAAAACGAAGCAATAAGAAAATATTAAATTCTCTTATTCTCAACGCTGCATAGGGATCGTTTTTTGCCATTTATTGTTCGTGATTTTTAATGTCTCTCAATCGTAATTGAATAGAAACGGTTCCATTCCACTCGTTTTCATCTATGCAATACGCTGCATCGAAAAGCTTTTTATTGGAAACTAAATTTATTTTATTTCCCATCCCAAATCCTATTGCGGCAATTCCCTGAGTGTCATTTTGTTTTACAAATAATTTCAAATGCGATTGATCGGCGCCAATTAGTTTGGGGAAACCAGTGTCGTAAATATTTTTAGACATAAAAATTGGTGTCATATTCAAAGGCCCAAAAGGTTCAAATTGATTTATAATTCGAAGAAATTTTGGAGTAATTTGTGGAAAATCAATTTCTAAATCAATCGAAATTTCTGGCAATAAAAGTTCTGGATCAATGGTTTCTGAAACTACTTTTTCAAATGCTTGTTTGAAAGCCCCGTAGTTTTCTTCTTTTAATGTCAATCCCGCTGCATACCTATGTCCGCCAAATTGTTCCAAATGTTCCGCACACGCTTCCAAGGCGTTGTATACATCAAATCCTTTTACAGAACGTGCCGATGCGGCTAATTTATCTCCGCTTTTGGTGAAAACCAATGTTGGTCGATAATAGGTTTCCATCAATCTAGACGCCACAATTCCTATAACTCCTTTATGCCAATTTTCTTGATAAACAACGGTGGTAAAACCTTCGGTTTCTTTATTTTGTTCTATTTGCGAAAGCGCTTCAATGGTAATTTGTTTGTCTAATTCCTTTCGGTCTGTGTTGTTTTTTTCTATTTCTAAAGCGAATTGTTGGGCTTGCTCAAAATCAAATTCAGATAATAATTCTACCGCATGATTTCCATGTTTGATTCTTCCCGCGGCATTAATTCTAGGCGCGATGATAAACACAACATCTGTAATATCAAGCACTTGCTTTTTAATTTGATAGGTAAGGGCTTTAATTCCTGGTCTTGGATCGGAGTTAATTACTTGCAGTCCAAAATACGCAAGCACCCGATTTTCGCCCGTCATAGGAACAATATCGGCAGCAATTGCTGTAGCTACTAAATCAAGATATTGAGTTAAATCTTCGATGGTTTGATTTCTGTTTTTCCCTAACGCTTGTATCAATTTGAAGCCAATTCCACAACCGCACAATTCATCATAAGGATAATTACAATCGTCTCTTTTAGGGTCTAAAACAGCTACTGCATCAGGCAGGAATTCTCCCGGTCGGTGGTGATCACAAATGATAAAATCGATGTTTCGTTCTTTGGCGTAAGCCACATGATCTATGGATTTAATACCGCAATCGAGGGCTATTATTAAAGAAAAATCATTGTCGTCAGCATAATCAATCCCCTTAAATGATATTCCGTAACCTTCGTCATAACGATCTGGAATATACGTAGCTACATCTGTATAATAGGATTTTAAATAGGAGGATACCAATGAAACTGAGGTAGTTCCATCAACATCATAATCGCCAAAAACGAGAATTTTTTCTTGATTAGCTATCGCCAATTCAATTCTTGCAACCGCTTTATCGATGTCTTTCATCAGATACGGATCGTGCAGATGTTCTAAACTAGGACGGAAAAAATCTTTCGCTGCGTCAAAAGTTTCGATGCCACGTTGCACCAAAAGCGTGGCTACATAATCTTCAACATTTAGCGCCTTGGCGAGTTCAGTAACTTTTTGGGGGTCGGGTTTTGGTTTTATTTTCCAGCGCATAGTTTTATTTTGAATGGGTTATATATTTAAATTATTTTGTTGGTTTCCCTCCTACGACGACAACAATTTCTCCCTTTGGCGGTTTGTTTTCAAAATGGGTTAACACTTCTCGGACGGTTCCTCGAACATTTTCTTCGTGTAATTTTGATAATTCTCTGGAAATGCAAATTGGTCGGTCTTCGCCAAAATAAGTACTAAATTCAGCTAAAGTTTTGACTAATTTATGTGGAGAAACATATAAAATCATCGTTCGAGTTTCTTCGGCCAATGCTAAATACCGTGTTTGTTTTCCTTTTTTGTCAGGCAAAAATCCTTCAAAAACAAATTTGTCATTGGGTAATCCGCTGTTGACTAATGCGGGCACAAATGCAGTTGCTCCTGGCAAACATTCCACTGTAATTCCGTTTTCAACACAAGCGCGGGTTAATAAAAATCCAGGGTCTGAAATTGCTGGAGTTCCTGCGTCAGAAATCAATGCCATTGTATCGCCAGCTTTCAATCTTGATATTAAATTCTCAATTGTTTTGTGCTCGTTGTGCATGTGATGGCTGTGCATGTGGGTGCCAATTTCAAAATGTTTCAGCAGTTTTCCACTGGTACGGGTATCTTCAGCCAAAATTAAATCCACTTCTTTCAGCACTCGAATCGCACGAAAAGTCATGTCTTCCAAATTTCCAATAGGCGTGGGAACGATATATAATTTTGACATAAAAATGAATTAAATTCAAACGGCATTGGTAAATATATGAGAAATTAAGCGAATTTCTTTTCTACAATTTCCATAAATCGTTCAACATATTCTTCTTTTCCTTCCCAATTATCGTAATCAGGTTTAACCATGTCTTCAATGAAATTTTCAACTTCTTCAAAAGTATCAAAAGTGCTTAACTGAGAAACTACGCGGTTTAAGTCTTCGCTGCTTCCGGCAAATAATTGTTTTTCAAATGCAATTCTATCGTTCAATCCGAAGGTTATTGTTTTGGCAAAACTTTCATTGCTGCTTTTATCAGTATCAAATTCGAAATTTGGTATTGCAACTTCTTCCTCTTCCATTTCTTCTGAGGCTTCCATTTCAAATCCTGGATTAAAAATGGCTTCTTCGTCTTCTGTTTCTTCACCATCAGTCGATTCTTCCTCAACTTCTTCTTGAATTGGGTCAAAAACACGTTCAAAAACAGGCTCAGAATTGGAGCCTAATAAATCTTCAAAAGAAATTTGTTTTGCTTCCGTTTTTGGTTTTTTATCCTCTACTTCTTCTACATTGAAAAGTTCAAAATGGGGTTCGAATTCTACTTCTTCCTCAGATTCTTCTTCATTTTCCTCAGATTCTTCTTCGTCAAATTCTTCGTCTTCAGTTTGCTCCTCTTCCTCAGATTCTTCTTCTTCGTCTTCTAATTGGTCCTCCTCCATTTCTTCTTCAGTTTCTTCTTCTTCATTAGAAAAATCTTCTTCTTCAATTTCCTCATCCGCTTCCTCCTCAATTTCTTCAACTAATTCTGGTTGGATTTCGATTTCTTTAGGTGCAACTACTACTTCTTCAACTTTTGGTTCTTTTTCTAATGCAAGGTTGACTAATTCCTGAATATTTGAATTTTCAATAGTTGGTTTTACATCCGCAAAGTTATCTTCAACAAATTTCAAAACACACAATTTTTCATATAGTTTTTGAGTTTCTAAATGCAATTGCGTTAAATCTTCTTTGTTTTTTAGCTTTAAAATTCGGTGCGCTATACTGATTAAATCAGCTTCCAACTTTTTTTTCATAACAATATTCTTATTTTGTGTGAGGTTGTTTCGGTTAAATTGTCTTCTTAAATCTATTATTTACGCAAAGGAAGAAGAAACCTTTGATAAAAATTTTCTACATTTGAATCGACGTAAAAGTATAAAAATTTCATATCGATTCATTAGCGTTACAAAGTAATAAAAACTATTCATTTTAAGAGCAAGAAAAGTAAAAAAATGTTTCTCGAAAATACAGTAAATCATAAAGAACAATTTGGGTGGATAGAAGTCATCAGCGGATCAATGTTTTCCGGTAAAACGGAAGAGCTAATTCGTAGATTGAAAAGAGCGCAATTTGCAAAGCAAAAAGTAGAAATTTTCAAGCCTTCAGTGGATACTCGTTATCATAATGAAATGGTTGTTTCACACGATGCCAATGAAATCCGTTCTACTCCGGTTCCAGCTGCTGCAAATATTGCAATATTGGCTCAAGGTTGTGATGTTATTGGAATTGATGAAGCGCAATTTTTTGATGATGAAATTGTAAAAATCTGTAATGATTTGGCAAATCAAGGAATTCGGGTGATTGTTGCCGGACTTGATATGGATTTTAAAGGAAACCCCTTTGGCCCCATGCCTGCACTTATGGCCACCGCGGAATATGTTACAAAAGTGCACGCCGTATGCACAAGAACAGGAAATTTAGCTAATTATAGTTTTAGAAAAGCAGATGGGGATAATTTAGTTTTGTTAGGCGAAACCGAAGAATACGAGCCGTTAAGTCGTGCTGCCTATTTTTATGCGATGAAAGAAAATCAAGAAAGTGCAAAAGCGGCTAAAAAACCAAAAAATAAATAATTTAGCCTTGAGTTTAAACTCTAAAAATATAGCCCAAATTCTAGATGCCCATTGGTTTGAAACATCTCATTCCAATGAAATTACGCATATTTCAATAGACAGTCGATCGATGCAAAATGGTGGTGAAACTTTGTTTTTTGCATTGGTTGGGCCTAATAATAACGGTCAAAACTACATTGCTGAATTAATTCAAAAAGGGGTTCAAAATTTTGTAGTAACCTCAATTCCAGAAGATTTAAAAGCAAAAGCAAATTTTCTTGTAGTTCAAAATACCCTTGAAGCACTCCAAAAATTTGCAAGTTATTACCGAAATTTATACCATTTCCCAATAATTGGAATTACAGGAAGCAACGGAAAAACGATTGTAAAAGAATGGCTTAATTTTCTATTAAGTCCAGATTATTCAATTATTAGAAGTCCAAAAAGCTATAATTCTCAAGTGGGCGTTCCGCTGTCAATTATTTCAATAAATGAAAATCACAACCTTGGAATTTTTGAAGCTGGAATTTCAACAACCAATGAAATGAGTAAGCTGGAGCAAATAATAAAACCAACCATTGGAATTTTAACAAATTTAGGTTCCGCTCATGACGAAGGATTTGCCAATTTTGATGAAAAAATTAAAGAAAAATTAAGGCTTTTTTCAAATGCTGAAATCTTAATTTACAAAAAAGACAAAGAGATTGACGCATTTTTAAACACCAATTTGAAAACCTTCTCATGGTCTTTTAACGACTCAGCTGCGGATGTGTATATTTCGCAAAAATCACTTTCAGATAAAACACTACTCGGGGTAAATTATTTAGAACAGAAATTCGAAGTTGCCATTCCGTTTAAAGACAATGCTTCTATTGAAAATGCCATTAATTGTTTAATGGTTTTATTGTATTTAAAATACGATACTTCTCTTATTCAAAGCCGATTGGAATTGCTTTATCCTGTTGAAATGAGACTCAAAGTAAAAACTGGAATTCATAATTGCACGCTTATCGACGACAGTTATAGTTCTGATTTTCAATCGTTAAAAATTGCCTTGGATTTCCTTGAAAATCAAAAACAACATGCCAATAAAACGATCATTCTATCCGATATTTTTCAAAGCGGTTTGTCCAATGACGAATTGTATACCAAGGTTTCAGAGTTAATTGTTTCCAATAAAATTTATCGTGTAATTGGTATTGGAGATACCATATCTGAATATAAAAACAAATTTGAAAACTGCATTTTTTATAAAAATACCGAAGCCTTTATTGCCGATTTAAATTCACTTCCTTTTAACAATGAAACCATTTTAATTAAAGGCGCTAGACTTTTTGAATTTGAAAAAATCGTGCATTTATTGGAAGAAAAAACACATGAAACGGTACTTGAAATCAATTTAAATGCCATTAGTCATAACTTAAACTATTACAAATCTAAGTTGGAACCAACCACTAAAATTATGGTGATGGTTAAAGCTTTTGGTTATGGAAATGGCGGTTTTGAAATTGCAAAATTATTAGAACACCACCATGTCGATTATTTGGGAGTGGCTTTCGCTGATGAAGGAATTACCTTGAAAAATGCTGGGATTAATTTGCCTATTATGGTCTTGAATCCAGAAAGCAACAGTTTTTCAGCTATTATCCAATACCATTTAGAGCCGGAAATTTATAGTTTGAAAGGCTTGAATTCCTTTTTACAAATAGCAAAAAACAATCAATTAGAAAATTATCCGATTCATATAAAATTAGATACAGGAATGCACCGATTGGGATTTGAAGAAGAAAATATAGAGGCATTAATTTCTATTTTAAAAGATAATAAAACGGTAAAAGT
>CALPMA020000084.1 GCA_943324545.2 Chitinophaga pinensis | reverse complement strand
GCTGAATTATCAATTGCTCTTAAATCTAAAATGTCAATGTCATTTCCCTTTACTTCCTCAATCCCTTTAATAATGTTTGTTAACAAAACATCATTGCTATTATTCTTTTTAGCCATTTAATAATTTTATGTTTTTTGCAAAGTTACCATTTTTTGTACTTAATTTTGAAACTTAACACAAGTTTAAATTAACATAGCCTATTTTGCTTTATGAAATTAATCAAACTCGATGCCATAGATTCAACTAATGATTTTCTTAAGCGTTTGTCAGTCGAACAAGCATTGGAGAATTATACAGTTGTAACTGCCGAAAAGCAAACCCGTGGCAAAGGTCAAATGGGTGCTAAATGGGATTCTGAAACTGGGAAAAACCTCATGTTTAGCGTCTTAATTAACAATAGGTTAGCTACTATTTCTGAAATTTTCGATCTTAATGTAGCAGTTGCTTTAGCTGTATTGACTACATTAGAAATAAATAATATTCCTAATTTATCAATAAAATGGCCAAACGACATTATGTCAGATAATAAAAAAGTCGCTGGAATATTAATTGAAAATACCATCAAAAATACCGGAGAAATAAGCTCGATTATTGGGGTAGGGTTAAATGTTAACCAACTAAATTTCGACGAACTTCCTAAAGCATCTTCTTTGGCAGTAATTATGAAAAAGGAGTTTGATAAAAATGTAATCTTAAATCAGTTTATCGATTGTTTAGAATTGAATTGTGATTTACTTTATAATAAATTGGCCTTCCAATTATGGGATAATTATAATAACAAATTATTTAAAAAAGGAATTCCAATGCCTTTTTCATTACCTGATGAAACTCAGTTTATGGGAATAATTCAAGTGGTAAATTCCTTAGGGAAATTAGAAGTAAAATTACAAAATGATACTATTGATACTTTTGGAATAAAGGAAATTCAATTATTGTACTAGATGCAAATCAAATTTACAGTTTGTGCATATTTTCCGACAAAGTTTCAATGAATTTTGTAATAGGACCTTTTACCATCATCGCCATCATCGAATTAAATTCTCCTTCAAATACCAATTGAATTGCTGCTACAGATTCAGATATTTCTTCAATATTTGCAGTTAATGTAAAAGGTAATTTGTCGCTTGCGGCACCCAAAACAATTTTTGAATTTGGAGTTTTATCCTTTATTCTCAACTTTATTTCAGGCATTCCTTTCAATCCAAATATAAACGAATCAGCGTCGGTAACCTCAAATTTAGCGATGCTTTCTGGCATTAATTTTTCAAAATTGTTTACATCACAAAGAGCGTTAAACAAATATGTAGCATTATTTTGAACAGTAACTTTTGGACTTTCTAAATTCATTTTAATTATAATTTATTGGATTATTTTCCCCATGTAGATGGACTTTTTCTCCATTCTTGCAAGGTGATTTCTTCTTCTTCAGTGATGTATCTTTTGGCTACAGCTAATGGTAGTAAATTCTCATAGTTGCTTAATGTAAACAAATCAACATTTGCATTTTTGAAATTATCAGTGGCAATATCAAAACCATAACTGAATATTGCAGCCATACCTTTTACATTTGCGCCCGCTTCTTTTAATGCTTCCACAGCCAGCAAACTACTATTTCCGGTACTAATTAAATCTTCCACTACAATTACGTTTTGTCCTTTTTGCAAATAACCTTCCACTTGGTTTAATCGACCATGTTTTTTAGGCTCTGGACGAACATATACAAATGGTAATCCTAAACTCTCGGCAACAAGAATTCCAATTCCAATTGCACCAGTGGCTACACCGGCAATTACATCTGGTTTACCAAATTGTTTTTCAATGTTTTTAGAAAATTCATCACGAATGTAATTTCTAACGGCTGGAAATGAGAGTGTTATTCTATTATCACAATAAATAGGGGAGTTCCATCCTGATGCCCATGTAAAAGGATTTCGTGGATTCAATTTAATTGCATTAATTTGTAAAAGCAATTCGGCTGTTTTTTCGGCGGTATCTTTATTAAAAATCATAGTACAAATGTATAAAGTTTTTGTCAACGATAAACCACTTTTTTTAACAAATCAAATCTTTAAAGAAACAGATTTTCAACTGTTTTTACTTGAAAGTGTTGATTTCAAACAGCTTATCGTAAAATATTTCCAAAATAAAATTCAAAAAGCCTATTTGTACCATCCCGATGAAAAGGAAATAATGAAGGTTTTAAAGACTAAAATCCCCGTTAACAAGGCTGGAGGCGGATTGGTTTACAATAAAACCGGCGAAGTTTTGTTCATTTTCAGAAATGGAAAGTGGGATTTGCCAAAAGGAGGAACCAATAAAGGCGAAGAAATGGAGGATACTGCCATGCGGGAAGTGGAAGAAGAAACCGGCGTAAACGGATTGTCAATTTCAAAAAAACTTCAAAAAACCTATCACATTTTTAAACGCAACGGGGTTTACAAACTTAAAATTACCCATTGGTTTGAAATGCAATCTACATATGACGGAATTCCTGTTGGTCAAGCCGAAGAAGGAATTGAAAAAGTTGAATGGAAAAACCCGGAACAAATCAAAGAAGCACTAAAAAATTCTTACGAAAACATCAAATTATTGTTTGAAGAATAATACACTTTTTTTCTTTTATTAGAATCATTGAAACCCATTACTAGTTTAATTTTGGACATTAGAGCTACGATAGCGCTTTCAAGCCATAAATTATATTATTTCTTTTAAGTCATATTTTTTTCGTAGTATATTTTCACTTGATTCATACAATGAAGATGCAGCCTTATTAATTTTATTAACCGATACTTTTTTCCATTGATTAATATCGGAATTGAAATCGGAATTGAATATCAATTTCGACAGATTTTGAATCAAAATATAATTGGCGTACGGGTGAGAATTGTCCCTGCTTGCTTTATTTGAGCCTGACACAAATTCTGAGATTCGGTCATAAATAGTTTCTTCGGTACAGTACATCAGTTCAATGACCTTAGACCTATATTCCAAATCAGCTGCACTTAAGTTTGGATAATTATTTAAATCAGTAAAATGTAAACTTTCATGTTTTAAATATGAAACTTCAAAAGTTTCATAATTTAAATCATAAATACCTTTATTACAGTATAGCGTTGCAGATTCTTTTATAGCCCAGCCACCCACTTGAGAATCGCCAAAAGTTGCAAATTCATCATAGCCGTTTATATGATAGCTTTCAATAAACACAACAGTAGTTTTTACAGTGTCTTTAGGTAAAATCACTTCATATTTTTTAGTACTTTCTTTATTCCAAATAAATAGCTCTTGAATACCATTTCGGAATTTAAAATCTACTTTAAACCCTTCTTTTTTAATTATTTCTTTCAAAACTGAGTCGTCTTTAATATTCTTGAGTAAGCTATCTCTTGAAAGACTAGTTAACTTGTTGGATAGTAAATAGTCAGCGATGTTATTATAAAGTGTGGAGTCTGTTCTGCTTTCTGGCTTGGGTTTCATCAGTTCCACTCGCCAATATTCACGGTAAATGTTTGAAATGTCGTTAACTATTTTGTTTCCAGAAGTATTTTCAAACACTTCTTCTTTTGAAACAAAACGAGCATCCATTTTTTTCTTCCATCTTTGATAGATAAAATTCACTATTGGATTTGAAAAACTTTTTCTTTCTTCCATTTTGATAAAAACAGTGCTTACATCTCCTACACTCGCTAATGATACAAATTCTCTAAAAATTTGTCTATCGTTTCTAAAATTGTGTCTTCCAAAAAAGAATAGAACAACCAATATTGTAGTGCTAAAAAGTAAAATGTTTCTTGTTTTTTTATTCATATGGTTTTTATTGAAGCCAACTTATAATCAAATCTCTAATAATCACAACTATCAAACTGGTCGCTTTGCATGTCAAGCCTCATAATTTAATTAATTCCAAATATAGTTTAATTTTCAAATATCAATAAATTAAGCCGGATAATAAAAATATCAAAAACAATTTTCAAATAGCCCCGACGGAGGCGGTATCCTCGCAGCATAGCGAAGAGATAAAGCCGAAAGCGGGAATTACATTTCCAAATACAAAAGGACAATTCGCTTCAACAGAAAAGTTGAGGGTTATTCAAAATTTATAATTTATAATTCAAAATTGGGTTTACCTTTGCAAAATGAAAAATAAATACCATTCCAATAATATACTTCTCAATTTAGGTATTGAAAACCTAAACGAAATGCAAGTTGCCGCTCAGGAAACCATTCTTAGTGACAATAATATTTTACTTTTATCACCTACAGGTTCTGGGAAAACGTTGGCTTTCTTGTTGCCAATATTCGAAATGTTGCAACCTGAGATTCTCTCTGTTCAATGTTTAATTTTAGTTCCCTCACGTGAATTGGCTTTGCAAATTGAGCAAGTTTGGAAGAAAATGGGAACCGATTATAAAGTAAACGTTTGCTACGGCGGGCATTCCATTGATACAGAAATCAAAAATTTAAGCAATCCGCCGGCCGTTTTAATTGGAACTCCAGGAAGAATTGCAGACCATATCGACCGTGGGACTTTTCGTTTAGACAAAATTCAAACGTTGGTTTTAGATGAATTTGACAAGTCCTTGCAATTGGGTTTCCATGAGCAAATGTCATTTATCATTGGGAAATTAACCAAACTAAACAAACGCGTTTTGGTATCGGCAACTTCCGATATTGAAATACCAAAATATACGCGTGTGATCAATCCAACTATTTTGGATTATATTCCTGCCGAAGAAGAACGCACGAATTTATCCATGAAATTAGTAGTTTCTAAAGAAAAAGACAAAATAAGTAGTTTGTTCAACTTGATTTGTTCTCTGAAATCGCAATCGGCATTGATATTTTGCAATCATCGCGATGCTGCTGAACGCATCAGTGATACATTAAACCAAAAGGGAATTTACGCTACTTATTATCACGGCGGAATGGATCAGGACGAAAGAGAACGCGCATTAATTCAGTTCAGAAATGGAAGTGTGAGTTATTTGGTTACTACCGATTTAGCGGCTCGCGGATTAGATATTCCAGAAATGAAACACGTAATTCATTATCATTTACCTTCCAAAGAGGATGAATTTACCCACAGAAATGGAAGAACCGCTCGTATGTTGGCTTCCGGAACGGCTTACATTATCGCTCACGAAAGCGAGAAAAAGATGGATTACATCGATTATGGAATGGAAACATTGAAAATTGAAAATGCTACGACTTTTCCAAAACCACCCGAATTTCAAACCATTTACATCAGTGGTGGAAAGAAAAACAAGTTGAATAAAATTGATATTGTGGGTTTCTTTTCTCAAAAAGGCAAACTCGAAAAAGGGGATTTAGGATTAATCGAAGTGAAAGATTTCATTTCATTTGCAGCCGTAAAATTTAATAAGGTCAAAGATTTACTTCAAAATATTCGAGATGAAAAAATGAAGGGTAAAAAGTACAAAATTGAAGTAGCCAGAAAAGTCGTTAAAAAAGTGGAGGAGTAGGGGTTACGATTTAAGATTTAAGATTTTTGATATAACAATTGATGTAGTTTTTGAAATTTTATAAGTCTTAATATTTTAACTATTTTGCACAATTAGAAAATAGATAGGCATCCCAATTGTTATATTTATAGGAAAAGTTACTGCCAAGGCCATTGGTAATAAAAGCCCAGGATTAGCCTTTGGAACTGAAATTTTCATAGCTGCTGGAACCGCAATATAAGACGCGCTTGCTGCTAAAACTGCAAACATAAATCGGTTGGTTATATCCTGTGTTACAAAAGAACTTATATAAGCAATTATACATCCATTAACAAGAGGAATAATAATTGCAAAAATTATTGGAAACCAGCCAAAAGAGAAAAATGCCTTCAGTTTTTTTCCGCTTATTATCCCCATATCTAAAAGGAAGATAGCGAGAAATCCTTTAAATAAATCGTTTGTAAATGGCTTTATTCCCTCGGCCTGTCTCGCATTAGCTACATAACCAATAATTAAACTCCCCAGAATAAGTAAGACACTTCCATTTGTAAAGGAATGTTTAATTACAATGCTTTTCTTAATTTTTTGGGTTTCATCCTTATTAAATATTGAAATTAATATCAATCCAATTATTATTGCTGGCGATTCCATAATTGCCATAATTGCCACCATGTAACCATGAAGGAGGAGTTGCTGTGATTCAAGATAGGTAACTGCTGTAACAAATGTTACTGCGCTAACTGAACCATAAGCTGCTGCAATTGCTCCTGCATTAAAAACGTTTAATTTTCTCCGAAGCATAAAAAAGGTATAAAGAGGAATCATTAAAGATATAAATATACCAAACAGCATTGCCCATCCAATTTCCATAGTAATTTCTTCATGGGATAATTCCTGTCCGCCTTTAAAACCAATTGCAAATAAAAGATATAATGAAATAAACTTAGAGGAATTCTCAGGTATCTCTAAATCACTTTTTAAGTAAACTGCTAAAACACCTAGAACAAAAAAGAGTAATGCCGGGTTAGTTAAGTTATCAATTAATAGATTAAAATTCATATTTTATTGTATTTGTAGTTATTTATTTATACTTGTTTACGTATTTAAAATTGGGTTATTCAAATTATCTTATTTTTGAAAATAATAATCTTTTTCCCGGTTTAATATTATTTACGATTCCGTTGTCATATACCAAATTCCCATTGACAAAAGTTTTTTCAATTTTGCTTTTAAAGAATTGATTTTCAAATGGTGACCACTGGCATTTATAAAGCGTATTTTTTGGAGTTACTTGCCATGGTTGGTTTAAATTGATTAGAACTAAATCAGCATAATAACCTTCTCTGATATAACCTCGTTGCTTTATTTTGTATATTTCAGCAACATGGTGGCTCATTTTTTCTACAATTTTTTCCAGGCTTATTTTTCCTTGATGATAAAATTCAAGCATTGCAGGTAAAGCGTGTTGAACAAGAGGTCCTCCAGACAAAGATTTGAAATAAGTACCGCTTTTTTCTTCAATAGTATGAGGTGCATGATCTGTTGCAATAATATCTAATCGGTTATCTAAAAGTGCTTTAAATAAACCGTTTTTGTTTTTCTCCGATTTTATTGACGGGTTCCATTTTATTTTTGATCCCAATTTTGAATAATCCGTATCGGAAAACCAAAGGTGATGCACACAGGCTTCGGCAGTAATTCTTTTATCACTAATTGGAAGTATGTTATCGAATAAATTAGCTTCTTCAAGTGTTGAAATATGAAATAAATGCAATCGATTATTATGCTTTTTTGCTAATTCCAAAACACGTTTTGTAGCTGCTAAACAAGCTTCTTCGCTTCTGATTTTCGGATGAAATTCAAAAGGAATATTTTCCCCATATTTTTCTCGATAAAAGTTTGTATTGTTTTTGATGATAAGGTCATCTTCACTATGCAAGGCAATAAGTGAATTTGTTCTAGAAAATAGTTTCTCTAAAAATTCTGGATAATTTGCCAAAATACCTTCATCATTATTAAAATACAACCCATCATCAGTTATTCCACAAACAGTTTCGTTATTGGTTTTTAATGCTTCTTCTAAATTTTTTTGATTGATTCCCATAAAAAAGGAATAATTAGCCAATGATGTTTTTGAAGCAGCAAAATATTTTTCCTCCAATAACTTTTGAGTTAAGGTATTAGGAATTGTGTTTGGCATATCCATAAATGAAGTGATTCCTCCAGCAACAGCTGCTCTTGATTCGGAAAAAATAGTTCCTTTATGCGTTAAACCTGGTTCTCGAAAGTGAACTTGATCATCAATAACTCCAGGTAATAAATAAAGTCCTTCCGCATTAATTTCCTTTATTAAATCCTTAGCTTTTAAACTAATTGAAGGTGCTATTTTTTCAATTCGATCTCCTGAAATTAGAATATCTGCAATACTACTATTACCTTCATTTACAACCGTTGCATTTCTAATAATTGTTTTCATCTTGCTTTTTTTGTTGCTCTTTCTAATTTGTCGTTTATTGTTATACCTAAATTAAAATCGGGCAATCGTTCTGCAATTATTATATCTAAATTATTTTGATCTAAACGATGCAATGCGGCATATAAATTTTTTGCTGCTTCATTCAAATCTCCAGATTTTGATAATATTTCTATATGTATAATACCTTTACCATTGATTTGATTTTTAAATAGCAAAATTCCTATTCTTTTTCCTTTAAAACATTTAATCAACTCAATTACATTATTTGTAAGGTAAGTATCCGTATTTGGAGCGTAGTGTCTAGACAACATTCCTGGTGCGTTTGGAGTTTTTTCACTATTTGTAATTGCACCTAGTTTACCCGTAATTTTTTCTATTTCCTCTACGGAAATAGATCCATGTCTGTATAAAACAGGTTGATCATTTTCAAAACCAATAATGGTAGATTCTAAACCTCTTTCACATTCACCACCATCTAAAATCACCTCTAGCTTTCCTCCAAAATAATTGAATACATGCTGAGCATTAGTTGGACTTATAGATCCAAAAGGATTTGCGCTAGGTGCAGCTAAAGGAAAATCAAGTTTGTCTAATAGCGCTAGTGTTAAAGCATGATTAGGCACTCTTACTGCAACAGTATCTTTACCAGCTGTTATTAAATCTGATATATGAGGTTGCTTTTTTAAAACTAATGTTAATGGTCCAGGCCAAAATTTTTCAGCAAGAATCATTGCACTTTCGGGGATATCAATAGCAACATCGGTAATACTTGACGCCGACTTTATATGAACAATTAGCGGATTATAAAAGGGTCTGTTTTTAAGTTTAAAAATCGCTATTAGTGCAGTTTCATTATAAGCATTTCCAGCAAGTCCATATACAGTTTCTGTTGGAATAGCTACGAGCTTATTTTTTTTAAGTACTTTTCTTGCTTTATATATATCTGTTGTTATCATTTAATTTAAGGGTTACAAATATCACAGTAGATGGGTTCTTCATTTTTTTTTCCATTTGGAAATTTTTCTTCTTTTATATAATTACATTTTTGACAACAATAGATATAGCTTAAAGTGGATTTAGTTGGAAATTGGCATTGGCCACAAGGTAAACCTTCTTTTCGATCCACAATTCCGAATCCTGGTGTTTCACATTTAGGGCATAATGATTTTATTTTGTCAACTAATTTCACGGTGGCTTTTTTAATCACTTTCATTCGGCTTGGATTATACAATGCACGCATATCGGTTTCTATATAAGCTGTTCCATATTTTTTAATTAGCTTTATAAAAGTGTCATAAAGTAACTTCTCATCAATTATTCCTTTTGTAATTCCTTTTAAATCATCGTTTGATTTTCTAAGAATTAGAGCATGTGAAGGAAAATTTGAATTAGAAGCAAATTCTTGAAGTTCTTCTTTAGTTTTTATTTCTGAGCCATTAAAATTGGTTTCTAAACTTAACTCACGTGCATTAATTTCAATATTATTTTTCTTATCTATTAAGAGTAAAAATTCATCATCTGCAGCTGCAAAGAAAAAGTTGGGATGCGACCCAAAAGAACCTTCACTGGCAATAGCTAAATCAAAATTTGTTAGATCCATAGCCATTAAGCATTTTTTTCGAGCAGTTGTAATTGGATCTTCCGTTCTTTCAATCTCTCCAGTAAATGTTCCCAATTTATCGGTATCTAAATCAGAAGCAACAAAGCATTTCACTCCCAATTGGCTTTCTAAAATTGGAGCAATTACTTTTTCTTTTTCGTGTTTTGTAGCAATAAGTAAATTCCTTCCTTGGAACATTAATAGTCTTTTAATGAAATGTTTATTTCCGAATTAATCACCAGTTTTTTGTTATTGGCTTTAGCCTCTAAAATAAT
>CALPMA020000083.1 GCA_943324545.2 Chitinophaga pinensis | reverse complement strand
TGCATGTTTTTTATTTACAAAAGTAATACTGAATTTTAATATGGAAGATAAGAGGATATTGTATGTATCATCTGAAGTAGTGCCCTACTTAGCTGAAAACGAGGTTTCTCTAATGTCATATGACGTGCCAAAAATGGTAAATGATCAAGGCGGACAGATTAGAATTTTCATGCCTAGATATGGTAATATCAATGAGAGAAGACATCAATTACACGAAGTAATTAGATTGTCGGGAATGAATTTAGTGGTAAACGATTTAGATATGCCCTTAATTATTAAGGTAGCATCTATTCCAAAAGAGAGAATTCAAGTATATTTTATCGATAACGATGAATATTTTAAAAGAAAAGCCACCTTTACAGATGAAGAGGGGGCGTTATTTCCAGATAACGATGAGCGCGCCATATTTTTTGCAAAAGGAGTGGTTGAAACCGTAAAAAAACTCAATTGGGTTCCAGATATTATTCATGTTCATGGTTGGATGGCGGCAATGTTGCCTATCTATTTGAAACATTATTATAAAGACGAGGCATTATTTTCTGATACAAAAATCATTACATCAGTATATAGTCAGTCTTTTGAAGGTAATTTAAATCTTGAAATGATCAATAAAGTTAAATTTGATGGAGTTCCTGAAGCTTCGATTTCTCATTTAGAAACTCCTGATTATGAAAATATTATCTTAGCTACTCTAAACCATTCAGATGGAATTATAATTGCTTCGGAAAACCTGTCTCCAAGTTTAACAAAATTTATAGAAACTTCAGGGAAACCTTTTTTACCTTTCACCTCGAAAGATAAATTCGCAGAGGTATATACTAACTTCTACAAGAATTTAGTTTAATAATATTATTTTAAAATAAATATGCAAAATCAATCCATTTATAAATTAGTGTTTTTAGTTGGTATCGTTGCTTTTTTTACCGGTTGTGACAAAGATTTTAATGAAATCGGTACTAACGTAATTGGAAATGATCATTTTGGACTAATTAAAGATGATTCTAAAACTATTTTGGCTTATAATTCGGCTATCGGCCAAGTTGAAACAAGCAACCAGCCAATAAATTCGTTAGGTTATTATAACAATCCTTTTTTTGGCAAAACAAAAGCGAGTGTGGTTTCGCAAGTGCTATTAGACACTGTAAATCAAACTATTGGAGCCAATCCAACAGTCACTAAAGTTGAGCTTTCAATACCTTATTTTAGCCGTTTAATTTCAAAAGATGCAACAACAGGCGATAGTAGCTATGAATTGGATTCTATTCAAGGATTTAGCATTGCCAATGATAAAAAAGTGTTTAATAAGTTTAAATTAAGTGTTTACGAAAATAATTACACTCTACGTGACCTTGATGCTTCACTTAACTTTTTAGATGTTCAAAGATATTATTCGGGTGAAACCGGCATTTTTGATGCTTATAAAAATCCTGTTCGTTTAAATGATGATAACGATTCCGCCCAAAACGATGAATTTACATTCAGTTCAGCTGAAATTAAAACCTATAAAACTGTTGATGGCGCTCAAGTAGTTGATACTAGATCCGTTCCAGGAATGCGATTAAAACTAAGAAATAATTTTTTTCAAGACAAGTTGTTTGGAGCTGGAGCTGCTGGAAAATTTTTTAACAACTCTGTATTTAAAGATTATTTCCGTGGATTGTATTTTAAAGCTGATGCATCTTCCGCCTCACCAAATCAAGGAAGTATGTCATTATTAAACTTCAAACAGGGAAAAATAATTGTTACCTATAATATTACTGTAACCAGTTCAGCTGGCGTGGTTTCTATCAAAGAAAGGAAATTCGCAATTAGTTTAGGTGGAAATTCGGTAAATTTATTAGAAAATGACTATTCATCAGGATATACTTCTGGATTAGCATCCAATTCAAATGCAACTACTGGAGCGTATAATTTATTTCCAAAAGGTGGTGAAGGTTCTATTTCAATAATTAAACTATTTGGTGATCTTGATCTTAGAGGGTATTCGTCAAACGGAACTCCTACGGTTGGGCCAAACGGAATTCCTGATGAATTAGACGATTTGAGAAATCCATCAGACGGAAAAAAATTATTAGTAAACGAGGCCAACCTTACTTTTTTTATAGATAAAGATAAAATGACAGGCGCCGCTGAACCAAATAGAATTTACTTGTATGATTTAAATAATCATCGTCCTATAATTGATTATTATATGGACTATTCAGTGACATCGAATTCAAAAAACAATAAATTTGTTTTTGGTGGTATTATAGAAAAAGATGCGGCAACATCAGCATATAATAAACGTGGAACAAAATATAAAGTTCGTCTTACCAATCACATGATAAATTTGATAAGTAAAGATTCTACTAATGTAAGGTTAGGTTTAGTGGTTACTGAGTCAATTGGACTTGCTTCAAATGCAAAACTTTTGAACTCAACTTCAGGTATAAATCCATTTAATAAATATCCATCTGCCGCGGTATTTAATCCACTTGGAACGGTCTTGTTTGGAAATAATATTCCTGCAACAGATCCTAATTATGCCAAACGATTAAAATTGGAAATTTACTACACTAAACCTAATTAAATACATTTAACCAAAATAAAAAAATATGTGTGGAATTGTTGGTTATATTGGTTACAGAGAAGCCTTTCCAATTGTAATAAAAGGCTTAAAAAGACTTGAATACAGAGGCTACGATAGCGCTGGATTAATGCTTTATGACGGTAATAATCTTAAAGTTTGCAAAACAAAAGGTAAAGTGACTGATTTAGAAGAATTATGTTCTACTAATATTACAACAAATGGGACAATTGGAATGGGACATACTCGTTGGGCAACACATGGAGTGCCAAATGATGTTAACTCACATCCACACGTTTCAAATTCAGGAAATCTAGTAATTATTCATAATGGAATTATAGAAAACTATGCGCCGCTAAAAAAAGAATTAATTAATAGAGGTTATGTTTTTCACTCAGATACCGATACTGAAGTTTTAGTAAATTTAATTGAGGATGTCCAAAAGAAAGACAACTTAAAATTAGGAAAAGCGGTTCAAATAGCATTAAATCAAGTGGTAGGTGCCTATGCAATTTGTGTGTTTGACAAACAAAAACCTAATGAAATAATTGTAGCTCGCTTAGGAAGTCCATTAGCAATTGGCGTAGGAGAAAATGAATATTTTATTGCATCAGATGCTTCTCCATTTATTGAATATACTTCAAATGCTATTTACCTTGAAGATGAAGAAATGGCAATTGTAAGAAAAGATAAACCTTTAAAAATTAGAAAAATTAAAGACGATTCTTTAGTTGATCCTTATGTTCAAGAATTGCAGATGAATTTAGAACAAATTGAAAAAGGAGGTTACGATCATTTTATGTTAAAAGAGATTTTTGAACAGCCAAGCGTTATTAAAGACACTTATCGTGGTCGTCTTAATGCAAATACTGGTTTGATTCAAATGGCTGGAATTGAGGACAATATAGAGAAATTTATTAATGCTGATAGAATTTTAATTGTAGCTTGTGGAACATCATGGCATGCAGGATTAGTTGCCGAATACATAATTGAAGAATTTACAAGGATTCCTGTTGAAGTAGAATATGCTTCTGAATTCCGATATAGAAACCCAATTATTAATGAAGGCGATGTCGTTATTGCCATTTCACAATCTGGGGAAACTGCAGATACTCTTGCTGCAATTAAATTAGCAAAAGAAAAAGGGGCTTTCGTATTTGGAGTATGTAATGTAGTAGGTTCTTCTATTTCAAGAGAAACCCATGCTGGAGCATATACTCATGCTGGACCAGAAATTGGAGTAGCATCAACAAAAGCATTTACCACTCAAATTACTGTTTTAACCATGATCGCCTTAAGAATAGCTAAAGCCAAAGGCACCATGGCAAATTCTGATTTCCATAGGTATTTGCAAGAATTAGAATTAATTCCTGAAAAAGTATTGGAAGCACTTCAAACCAATAAAAAAGCGAAAGAAATAGCTGCTACATTTAAAAACTCTCACAATTGTTTGTATTTAGGACGAGGTTACAATTTCCCAGTTGCTTTAGAAGGCGCATTGAAATTAAAAGAAATATCCTACATTCATGCAGAAGGCTATCCAGCTGCAGAAATGAAACACGGGCCAATTGCATTAATTGATGAGCACATGCCAGTAGTTGTAATTGCTCCAAAATTGGGTCATTATGACAAAGTTGTTAGCAATATTCAAGAGATAAAATCAAGAAGTGGAAAAATTATTGCAATTGTAACTAAAGGAGATACACAAGTTCGTGATTTAGCCGATTACGTGATTGAAATCCCTGAAACTGCAGACGCATTATCGCCTTTAATTACCACCATTCCATTACAATTATTGTCCTATCACATAGCGGTAATGAGAGACTGTAATGTAGACCAACCTCGTAATTTGGCCAAATCGGTTACAGTGGAGTAAAACATCAAAAAAAATTAAATAAAAAAGCGCTCTAAAATAGAGCGCTTTTTTTATTTTTAGTAATTAGATAAATTTTTACGAATTACTTAATTAATTGTTAAAATTAAATGCCTTTGTGAAATAAAATTAACAGATTATACAAAAACGATGTGAAAAATTTAAAGAATTAATTTGATTATTTGCTAAAATAAACAAGGTCAATGTATTAAAAGTCAAATTTCTAAGGCGAATATTTAATAATATGAAAATAAATACTAATTTAGCTACACTAACAAACAAATTTTAAACCACAATGAGAAAACACTTACTTATTTTGACATTGTTTTTTTGCAGCGTTTCGTTTGCACAAAAAGTAGTTTCAGATTCAATTAAAAAGAACACAGTATTAGATGAGGTTGTAGTTTCTGCTTCTAGAACTCCTGAAAAAGTTTTACAGTCGCCAGTGACGATCGAAAGAATGGGACTAAAAGACATTAGAAAAACAGCTTCCCCATCTTACTACGACGGTTTAGAGAACATGAAAGAGGTTCAGATGAACACCAGTAGTTTGACTTTTAAATCCATTAACACTAGAGGATTTGCTACAGTAGCAAACGTTAGATTCATGCAATTAGTTGACGGAATGGACAACTCTTCTCCGCTTCTAAATTTTGTTTTAGGAAACATGATTGGAATTTCAGAAATTGACGTTCAAAGCGTGGAATTACTTCCTGGCGCCTCTTCTGCATTATATGGAGCAAATGCTTTCAATGGTATTTTATTTATGAATAGTAAAAACCCTTTCACTAGCGAAGGAGTGAACGGTTATGTAAAATACGGTCAAACAAGCCAACAAGCGGCAGGTGTAAACAGTTTTGCAGATTATGGAGTTAGAATAGCTCATAAATTTAGTAACTATTTTGCTGCTAAAACAAATTTTACATTCATGAAAGGTACTGATTGGCATGCTACTAATTACAATGGAATCAATGCAGTAAATGGTGATGAAATTACAGGAATTGATAGAACAAATCCAAATTACAATGGTATCAACGTATATGGTGATGAAGTTTCAACAAACATAAGAGGAGTAGGTCTAGGTTTAGCTGCTGCTGGAATAATCCCTAATTCATTAGTAAATTTATTACCAAACTCCAATGTAAGTAGAACTGGTTATAGAGAAGTTGAATTAACAGACAACAAAGCTTCGAATACAAAACTTGATTTCTCACTTCATTTTAGACCTTTTGGAAATGAAAATCTGGAAGTAATCTGGCAAAGTAAATTTGGTTTTGGTAATGCTGTTTACCAAGGTGCCAACAGATATTACTTGAATAACTTTTTTATGCAACAACATAAATTAGAATTTAAAGGGAAGAATTTCTTCGTAAGAGGTTATACAACAACTGAAGATGGTGGAAATTCATACGATATGTTGTTTACAGGTATCAACATCAACAGAAAATGGAAAGATGACAGAACTTGGTTTGGGCAATACGCTGGAGCTTTCATCCAATCTACATTAGGTGGTGCAACTCCTGCTGGAGCTCATCAAATTGCTAGAAACGCTGCAGATTCTGGAAGATTAATTCCTGGAACAGCTGGTTTTGTTAATGCATTCAACCAAGTAACTTCTGAAGCAAGTGTACTTTCAGGATCTAAATTAGTAGACAACTCTAGAATTTACCACTCAGATGTGAATTATAATTTCAAAGATCAAGTTAAATTTGCTGAAATTCAAGTTGGTGGATCTTACCGATTGTATGAATTGAATTCTCAGGGAAGAATTTATACTGATGCAAATGGACCAATCAATTATAATGAATATGGCGCTTACACTCAATTGCAAAAGAAATTAATGGATGACCGTTTAAAACTTTCAGGATCTATTCGTTATGATAAATCGAAGAATTTTGAGGGTAATTATTCTCCAAGAATCTCTGCGGTTTACTCTGCAGGTGAGAACAAACAACACAATTTCAGAGCTTCGTTCCAAACCGGTTTTAGAAATCCATCTACTCAAGATCAGTACATCGGATTTAACGTAGGTAGCGCCATTTTACTTGGTTCTGCCCCAGATAACTTAACAAGATATACAGAAACAATAGCTGTTTCAACATCGGGTCAGATTTTCACTGGAGGAGCACCAGTTAATATTACTGGTTTAAATGCTTACAACAACTCTTATACAGCAGCTTCAGTAGCAGCGTTTTCAAGAACTGGAAACACTAATGAATTGAAAAAAACAAACTTAGATTTCGTAAAACCTGAAGAAGTAAAGGCTTTAGAATTAGGATACCGTTCCGTAGTTAATGATATTTCTGTTGATATTAATGGGTATTATAACGTTTATAATAATTTCATTGGAAACCTTAATGTTGTAGCTCCTCTTTACGGAACAGCACAAGATGGACCCAATGCTCCCACCCCAACAAATGTTGTTACAGACTTAGGCGCTCGTTCAGTTGCTGCTCTTGGTTACGGAGATTTTAGAGCATTTCAATTGTATACCAATACCAAAATTGAAATTAAATCTCTTGGTTTTGGACTTGGACTTTCTAAAAAAGTATACAAAGATTTCGAGTTTGGTGTGAACTATAACTATGCTGAATTTGATTTTGATAAATCTCAAGATGAAAGTTTTGAGGCTAGTTTCAACACCCCAAAACATAGAGTAAAAGCTTCGTTAGGAAATGAGAATTTATTCAAAAACTTTGGATTTAATATAAGCGGAAGATGGAATACCGAATACACATGGGAATCTACAATGGTTGACGGTGTAATTCCTGAAGCTACAGTAATTGATGCTCAAATCACCTACAATGTTCCAAGTATGAAATCTGCTTTCAAAATTGGTGCTGCTAACTTAGGAGGAAGAGAATACTTCCAAGTACTAGGAGCTGGATTAATAGGACAACAAATTTTTGCTTCTTGGACTATTAAACCATAATTATTATTAATATAAAAACATACGTTATGATAAAAAATTTCAAATGGGTTGTACTGGTTTCTTTGACCTTTATGGCATGTACAAATGACGATACAACTACTACCGGCGAAGCGCCAGTAACAGCTGGAACCGCAGATTTTTCAAAATATGTAGCTATAGGAGATTCTTTTGCTGCTGGATATTCTGACGGTGCATTATTTAAAAAAGGACAAGAAAATTCTTACCCAAATTTATTAGCGCAACAATTTGCTGCAGCTGGTGGTGGTGTTTTCTCTACTCCATTTATGGCCGCAGACAACGTGGGAGGTTTCTCCGCTGGTGGTGTTCAAGTTGTTTCTCAAAGATTGTATCTTGAATCTTCTTCTGGTACTCCTACACCAACATTGGTTCCTGGGGTTTCTGCAAACACTTTAACTGAACGTTTAACTGGTACTTTTAATAATTTGGGAATTCCTGGAGCTAAAAGTTTCCATTTACTTTTCAATGGTTACGCACCATTAAATCCATATTTTAAAAGAATCGCTTCCTCTACAACTGCAACAGTTTTAGGTGATGCTTTATCGCAAAATCCTACCTTTTTCTCTTTATGGATTGGTGGAAACGATGAGTTAGGTTACGCTACTAATGGTGGGGTGCCAACTTCACAAGATGCGGTAAATGGAAATGACTTAACTCCAACAGCTACATTTACTAATGCTTATAACACTTTGGTTTCTCAGCTAGCTGCAAATGGAAGAAAAGGAGTAGTTGCAAACCTACCTTACGTAACTGCTTTACCTTATTTTAAAACTGTTCCGCACAACCCATTATCAAATTCTGTACTTGGAAGCGGTAATGCTGTTGTAGGTCTTGCAACAATTAATGCATTAAATACCCAATTATACGGCCCTTTAAAAGCCGCATTAAGCGCTGTTGGTGGTTCTGGTAGAATTGAATTATTGTCTACAACTACTTCAAATCCACTATTAATAAAAGACGAATCGTTACCTGATTTATCAGTTCAGCTTACAGCTGCATTTTCCTCTACACTTGGACAAACAAATGCAGCAATTTATGGAGCTGTTTTTGGTCAAGCACGTCAAGCAAAACCGACTGATTTAGTGCTATTGCCAACTCAAGGAGCTATTGGAGCTGCACCAACAGCTTCAGATTCTGGACTTTTAAATCCTGTTACATTACTACCAATTGCGCCTTCTGCACCATTAAATAAATTTGGTATTACTTTTCCTTTACAAGACAAACACATATTGATTCCTTCTGAAATAGATGAAATAAGATTGGCAACTAATGCATATAATACTGTTATACAAGCGGCAGCAACTGCAAACAACTTAGCTTTTGTTGATGCTAAATCGGTAATGGACCAATTAAGTACTACAGGAATAGATTTTAATTCTTATAACATGACTTCAACTTATGTAACTGGGGGTGCTTTCTCACTAGATGGTGTTCACCCAAGTGCTAGAGGTTATGCTTTAATTACCAACTTGTTTATTGATGCAATTAATGCTAAATACGGTTCAACATTGAAGAAAAAAGATGGTAGAGACTATCAAATTTTATTTCCGAAAGTGATCAACTAATTTAGTACTCTAAAATATTTAAAGAGTCCAAAATTAATTTTTTGGACTCTTTTTTTATAAATTCCTTAAATCAAATAAAAATTTACAATTAACCAAAAATTTATTTTTTAATTTAGCAAGAAATAATTCTAACATGAGAAACATAATAGCAGCCCTTTTATTTTTTTGTTTTAATGCTGTAATTGCTCAAGATTCTATTTCTGAAATTTGCAAAATTGCAGCATCAGAAATGAAATCTGCTGAAAGAAGATTGAATTTAGAGGTTAACTCTAATACTCAAAATTATGATATTACTTATCATAAACTAGAATTCAATGTTGATCCTGCAGTATACAATATAGCTGGAAAAATTACAACTACCTATACTGCTCTTGCTAATATGAATTCGCTTACTTTCGACCTTAGCAATAATTTGATAGTGAGTAGCGTGAAAATAAACAATGTGAGTTTAGCTTTTACCCAAAATACCAATGAGTTAATAATTACTCTTCCGGCAACACAATTAACAGGTACTCAAGCCACAGTGGAAGTTGTCTATTCTGGTGCGCCACCTCAAAACGGATTTTTTGCATTTACTAGTACTACTCACGGAACAAGTAACACTCCTGTAATTTATACACTTTCTGAACCTTACGGCGCTAGAGATTGGTGGCCTTGTAAACAAGATTTAAATGATAAAATAAATAATATTGACGTTTATATTACCGCTCCATCTCAATATGTTAGTGTTTCCAACGGGGTAGAACCAGAAGCTCCAGTGATTAACGGGAATTTAAAAACAACCCATTTCAGACATAATTATCCTATTCCAGCTTACCTGATTTGTATGGCTGTAACCAATTATTCTATAATTAATCAAACTGGAGGAACAACTCCAAACACCTTCCCTATTATCAATTACATCTATCCTGAAAGTGATAATACATCGCTAAGAACACAATTGTTGCAAACTCCACTACTATTAAATTTGTTCGGATCGCTAATAGAAAATTACCCTTTTGCAAATGAAAAATA
>CALPMA020000082.1 GCA_943324545.2 Chitinophaga pinensis | reverse complement strand
TCTACAACTAAAGTTTGGTGTACCAATTCTGGTGGTGGAATTGGAAATCATCCAAAAATAGAAACCATAAGTGCTGGCGGAACAAAAAAATTTCACGCAAGAGCAGTTCGAAATATAAACACTCCAACAACCATTACCAATCATTTTACAGATAATGGGGATGGGACTATAACCGATAATTTAACACAATTGGTTTGGCAAAAAATTCCAAATACAGAGACATTTATTTGGGATAGAGCTTTGGTTTATGCTGAAGGACTCACGATTGGAACAAATTCTGATTGGCGATTGCCGAACATCAAAGAATTGCAATCGATAAGCAATGAATTGGCAACAAATCCATCTGTTTTTGGACCTTTTTTTACAGGATTAGGAGTTCACAATTATTGGTCGTCAACGACATTGCCAAACCAAACTTTAAGTGCTTGGTATTGGAACACACAATTTGGAATTACTACTTATGATACAAAAACAAACCCTAATTATGTGATTTGTGTTAGAGGAAATCCTTCCCTTTCTATAAATACTATTGAACCTCATACATCAATAAAAATTCATCCAAATCCATCTTCTGATTTTGTTTCCATTTCATTTCCACGCTACACAACTTCAGCAAAAATTGAAATCGTCGATGCGATGGGAAAAATAGTTCTAAGCAAAGAAATTGTCGTCAATTCAAACGAATACTTATTAGACACGGAAGGAATTTCAGGGGGATTCTATTATTTATCAATCATAAATGGAAATAATACGAATACGTATAAAATCATAAAGAAAAAATAATGAAAAAAATAGTTTTACTGTTATTTCTATTGGTAATTAGTCATTCCAATTTTGCGCAACAACACAATGTAATTTTTGTTATTGCAGATGATATTGGTGCCGATTATTGCGGATTTTATTCCAATTATACGCTATATAACCCCATCCTTGACACCATCGCAATGCCAAATGTTAGACGTTTACTAAGTAGAGGAGTTCGATTTAAAAATGCGTGGTCAAATCCAGTGTGCTCGCCTACTCGTGCCGGGATGATGACGGGAAGGTATAGCTTTAGAACAGGAGTTGGAAATGCAATTGGAGGTGGCACTACATCGGTATTGAATACCAATGAAATTAGTATTCCACAATTATTAAATGTGTATTCTCCAAATGGAATTTCAAAAGCATTAATTGGAAAATGGCATTTACAATTACCATCAGTTGCTAATTATAATAATCCAAATATAATGGGGTTTAACCATTACGAAGGAAGTCTATCAGGTGGAATTACCGATTATTTCGATTGGCAAAAAATTACCAATGGAGTCGCCTCTACCAATACAAATTACGCTACAACAGAGGTGGTAAACAATTCTATTTCTTGGATTTCAGCACAGCCAACTACAAAGCCGTTCTTTCTTTGGATGGCGTTCAACGCGCCACACAGTCCCTTTCATTTACCACCAGCTGGAATGTATTCGGATACCACTTTGAGTGGAACAGCAGCAGATATTTCGGCTAATCCAAAAAAATATTATAAAGCTATGGTTCAAGCCATGGATCGTGAACTAGGTCGTTTATTTGATTATTTACAAAGTAGTGGAAAATGGGCAAATACAGACATCGTTTTTATTGGGGATAATGGAGATGATCCTGCAATTAATCAAGGTTCTGGAAGTGCAAAAGGGAGTGTATATCAGAAAGGGGTAAGTGTGCCTTTTATTATTTCAGGGCCAACAGTTGTAAATCCAAACAGAAGTAGTGATGCGCTTGTTAACACCGTCGATTTATTTGCAACAGCATTAGAGTTATTTGGATATTCCAACTGGCAATCGCAAATACCTTCAAATAGACCAGTAGATTCAAAAAGCTTAATGCCGATATTATTAAATACTGCAACAGCTGTTAGACCATGGGTATTTACAGAGGTTTTCAAAGATACTCCTACATCCGGAGATGGGAAAGCAATGAGAAATACGGAGTATAAATTGATAAAATTTGACGATGGTACAGAAAAATTTTTTAATTTAACGACGAATCCAACAGAAACGATAAATCAAAATTTACTTCTAGGAACTTTAACTACTACACAAATTACCAATTACAATTATTTGTGTACTGAAATGACAAATTTAGTTGGAGGAACTTCGTTTTGTAACGCTTTAGGAGTAAATAATGTCGAAACACAAATAAATGTAAGTCCAAACCCATTTCATAATTTTATTAGTATAAAATCGGGTTCAGGCAATGAGAATTACAAACTGTATTCTAATTTAGGCCAACTTATTTACGACGGAACAGCAATTGAAAATCAAGATTTTTCTTCGTTAGCCAATGGAATTTATTTCTTAAAAATAATGGATAAATCTGCTTCAACCATCAAACTGATTAAAGAATAAATGACCTGGTTGGAATCAATATTTACTTATTTTCAACTAGGTTTCTCACATGTTATTCCGTTAGGTTTTGATCATATTCTATTTATATTGACTTTATTTTTTTTGAGTTCCAATATAAAAACGTTGCTAATTCAATGCTCCATTTTTACACTCGCACATAGTTTTTCATTGGCTTTAGCTGCATTAGGATTAATCATTCCAAACGCAACTATTGTGGAACCTTTAATTGCCTTATCTATTTTATTCACGGCAATTGAAAACATCGTTCACAACAAAATAAACCCTTGGCGATTGGTTCTAATATTTGGTTTTGGATTAATCCACGGATTAGGATTTGCAAAAGCGCTAAATGAAATTGGAATGCCAAAAGATCAATTTTTCACTTCTCTTTTGTCATTTAATATTGGAGTTGAAATGGGTCAGGTTACCATAATAGTAGCGGCCTATTTTATAATTAGTAAGTGGTTTAGCAAAAAGATTTGGTATAAAGAAAGGGTTGTTTATCCAATTTCTTCGGTTATTGCTTGCGTGGCATTGTATTGGGTAATTGAAAGAATTTTATTTCCAAATTAGTTTTTTACAATCAATAATGGAATGCCAATTTTATGGCGTAATTTATCTACGGTAGTTCCGAAAAGAAGGTCTTTAAATCCTGTGTGTCCATGGGTTCCCATTACTAAAACATCAAAATCACCCTCATTTATAATTTTTGGAATTACAGAATTTGGTTTTCCAAACCCTAATTTAGTTGTTACTTTGAAACCTTTATTAGTCAACATTTCTTGGTATTCTTTCAATAATTTTTCATCTATTAAAGTTTCATGGTCATCAATGTTTTCTCCATAAACCAAGGCCCCAACGGTTTCAACTATATGAATTAAAGTGTAATTAGCTTGTATTCCACCAAGTTCAAAAGCGCTATTTATTGCAATTTCATCTGCATCTGTAAAGTCAACTGACACGGCAATATTCTTTTTACTATACGTTTCGGAAGTCTTGAATTTTAAAACTAAATTGTGAGGAGAATGGTTTTCAATATTGTTTTTTGATTTTGAAAAAAACGGTTGGAAAACAATGTAAAGTAATAAAATTAAAAAGCCAACCGCCAACGGAACCACTGTTAACCACAAAACAATAGGATTTTCCGATATTTCCATCCAACCTTGAATTTCGTTGAAAACCAATTTTGCATTCAGCGAAACTATAATTGTAGCCACAAGCCACGAAGCAATTTGAGTGGTTTTAGAAATTT
The DNA here is from genome assembly GCA_943324545.2 of Chitinophaga pinensis. Classification (GTDB taxonomy): domain Bacteria; phylum Bacteroidota; class Bacteroidia; order Flavobacteriales; family Flavobacteriaceae; genus Flavobacterium. The sequence goes on along the minus strand of CALPMA020000082.1, from coordinate 6,470 downwards.
GAAAATCTTTCATTTTTGATTTATCACTTACAAAATGAATCAGTGGAATAATAGCAAAACCCAATTGCAAACTCAAAATTACCTGACTCAAAATTAGCATTTTTCCAGTTACGCTTTCGCCAAAAATAGAAATTACAATCACGGCTGGTACAATGGCTATCAATCGGGTTATAATGCGTCGAACCCATGGTTGAATCCGTAAATTTAAATAACCTTCCATAATAATTTGACCCGCTAAAGTTCCGGTAATTGTAGAACTTTGTCCTGCAGCTATTAGCGCAATGGCGAATAATACAGGGGCCCATTGTGTGCCTAACATTGGTTCTAATAATCGGTGTGCATCTTGAATTTCGGCCACTTCGAACAAGCCATTTTTGTAAAAAGTAGCGGCCGCCAAAATTAAAATAGCTGCATTTACAAAAAAAGCCAAGTTCAAGGCAATCGTACTATCTATAAAATTATATTTCAATGCTTGTTTTATTCCAGCTTTGCTTCTATCAAATTTTCGGGTTTGAACCAGAGAAGAATGCAAATATAAATTGTGGGGCATTACCGTGGCGCCAATAATTCCAATAGCAATGTAAAGTGCTTCTTCGCTCGGCAAACTCGGAATCAAACCCTTCATTATACTTCCAGCTTCTGGTTGCGCAAAAATCATTTCGAAAACAAATGAAAACCCAATAATAGCTACCAAAGCAATAATAAACGCCTCCATTTTTCGAATACCTTTATTGATTAAAAACAGCAATAAAAAAGTGTCCAAAACGGTAATCAAAACACCCTCCAAAAGCGGGATTCCAAAAAGCAAATTCAATCCAATTGCCATTCCCAAAACCTCAGCCAAATCGCACGCTGCAATTGCTATTTCAGCTAAAAAATAAAGTATGTAATTAATGAATTTTGAATAGGTTTCTCTTGAGGCTTGCGCCAAATCACGTTGGGTAACAATTCCTAAACGGGCGCTCAAACTTTGTAAAAGCAACGCCATAATGTTGCTCATTAATAAAACCCACAGCAAAGCATAACCAAACTGACTTCCGCCGGCCAAATCGGTTGCCCAATTTCCAGGATCCATGTAACCCACACTAATTAAATAAGCAGGGCCAAAAAAAGCAAGCAGTTTTCTAAATCCCGTTTTTTTATTTTGGGTAGCTACCGATTCATTAACTTCTTCGAGTGATTTGCCCATAATTTATTTTAATTTAATATATAAATTTTCTGCTATTTTATTAGAAATGGAAATAGTTTCTGAATTTAAATTAATGGTGAATGAATGATCGAATTTTTCAGATGAAATTACCTTTATTGGAGCACCTAAAAATATATTTTTTTTATCTAAATACTGCAAAAATTCAACAGATGAATTTTTAACCCCCACACATATATAATCTTGATTGAAAACAGCCTCTGATAATAATAATTTGTCTATATTATTTATTTCACCATTTGCATTTGGAATAGGGTCGCCGTGAGGATCAAGTGATGGGAAACCTAGGTACTCATCTAATTTAAAAACTAATTTTTCAGATTTTATATGCTCTAATTCTTCAGCAATTTCATGAACTTCATCCCAAGAAAAATTTAATTTATCAACTAAAAACACCTCCCATAATCTATGTTTTCTAACTATCATTTTTGCCGTATGCAATCCTTTTTTAGTCAATGTTACCCCTTGGTATTTTTGATAAGAAACTAGGGTTTTTTCCGAAAATTTTTTTAACATATCTGTTACCGAAGAGGCTTTTGTGTCTAACATTCGTGCAATAGCATTCGTATTAACCCCTTTTGGAGAAACTAACGATAAATGATATATAACTTTGATGTAATTCTCTTCTGAAACAGTCATGATTAACAACTTTTTTTTACAAATGTAATAATTAATTTTATTTAGATTAAAATAATTTTTAGATTTGTCTAAAATTAGTAGTATGAAAAAAAGTGTCATTTTCTTAATGATGTTTGTCTCTCAAACTTTTGTGGCTCAAATTAATGAACCAATTCAAGCGGACAGACCAGACCAAACTGAAACACCGGCAATTGTTCCAAGAGGAATGTTTCAAGTAGAAACTGGATTTACTTTTCAGAAAAATGATGAAATTAGCAAAACCAATACTTTACCAACTGCTTTATGGAAATATGGTGTCAATGAAAATTTTGAGTTGAGATTAATCACCGAATTTATATCAGAAAAAATTGACGAAAATACACGAGAAGGTTTAGCGCTAATATTTATAGGTTTTAAAGTAAAATTGGCTGAAGAAAAAGGCATAGTTCCTAAAACATCTTTTATAGCACATATTGGTCTCCCGAATGCTGCTTCCACAAAATACAAAACAGATTTTTATGCCCCTGAATTTAGATTTGTAATGCAGCACACTTTGTCAAATAAATTTTCTTTAAGTTATAATTTGGGAGCCGAATGGGACGGATTTTCTGCTGAACCCACTTTTATTTATACTTTAACAACAGGTTACTCAATAACAAAAAAATTAGGATCTTATATTGAATTATTTGGTTTTTCTCCTCAAAACCAGAAAACCAATCATAGTTTTGATGGCGGAATAACCTATTTGATAAACGATAATTTTATGTTAGATTTGTCTTCGGGCTTTGGTATTACAAAAAATGCTCCGAATAATTATTTTGCAATAGGATTCTCCTTCAGAATATAACACATGAAACATTACAATTACATATTTGCAGGTGCAGGTTTGTCGGCTTTAATGACGGTGTATAAAATGGTGCAATCGGGAAAATTCTCTGATAAAACCATTTTATTATTAGATGAGAACAATAAAAAAATCAACGATAGAACTTGGTGTTTTTGGGAAGAAAAAAGTGAAACTTGGGATACAATAGTTACTAAAAAATGGAATTCAGCACTTTATGCAAATCCAAACCGATTGGTAGAAATTGATTTAGCGCCCAAAAAATACAATCAAATTAGAAGTATTGACTTTTATAATTTTGTTTTAGATGAAATTTCCAAACAAGAAAATATCACATTTGAAAATCAAAAAGTTGAAGAAGTTCAAGAAGTTGAAAATCAAATTACAGTCCACACAAGTTCGGAAATTTATACCTGCGATCAATTATTCAACAGTATTCTAAATCCAATTGAAATTGAAAATCAAACCCGATTTTCGCTTTTGAAACAACATTTTATAGGTTGGTTTATTCAAACAGAACAGGAAATCTTCAATCCGGAACAAGCTATGTTCATGGATTTTTCAGTGGAACAAAAAGGAAATACAAGGTTCATGTATGTGCTTCCAACCTCAAAAACTGAAGCGCTTTTAGAATATACACTCTTTTCGCAATCGCATTTAGAAACTTCAGAATACGAATCGGAAATTGAACTCTACATTCAAAAATTAGGAATTTCCAATTATAAAATTGTCGAAAAAGAACGCGGTAGCATCCCTATGTCATGTTTTCCATTTTGGAAAAATAACACCAAAAGAGTATTAAATATTGGCTCTGCAGGAGGTTGGACAAAGGCAAGTACCGGATTTACTTTCAAAAATGCCGATAAAAAATCAACGCAATTGGTTCAATTTCTTCAAAATAAAACAGACTTCAAACAGTTTCATAAAATAAATAAATTCTGGTTTTACGACTTGTTATTATTAGACATTTTATACAGAAAAAATGAAATAGGGGCAACCATATTCTCTGCACTCTTCACAAAATCAAATCCCCAGTTGAATTTCAAATTTTTAGATGAAGAAACCTCATTTTGGGAAGATTTACAAATCATTTGGAAATGCCCAAAAGGGCTTTTTGTAAAGGGTTTATTTGCCTTAATCTTTAGGTATTCATTTAATATCAAACTATAACAAAACTTTATAATTGAAATAATAATTAAACTTTAATTCTCTTTATCTTTGTAGCAGATTTTACAATTTAAATTCAGAAATAAACAATCTTAAATCATAAATAATTATGTATCCAGAAGAAATGGTAATTCCAATGCAAGCTGAACTTACAGCGGCAGGATTTCAAGATTTACACAGCGCTGATGCTGTTGAAAACGCTTTAAAAGCAGACGGGACAACTCTAGTTGTAGTAAATTCTGTGTGTGGATGTGCGGCTAGAAATGCCCGCCCAGGAGTTAAAATGAGCCTTGAAGGCGCTAAAAAACCAACCAACTTAATAACCGTTTTCGCAGGCGTGGACAAAGATGCCGTTGATGCTGCAAGAAAACACATGTTCCCTTTTCCACCTTCATCACCAAGTGTTGCGTTGTTCAAAAATGGAGAATTGGTTCACATGTTGGAACGCCACCATATTGAAGGGCGTCCAGCAGAATTAATTGCAGAAAACCTACAAGACGCGTTTAACGAATATTGTTAATTCGAAAACTAAAGTACAAAAACCTCTTATTATTCAATTATAAGAGGTTTTTTTATTTTCAAATTGGTTCGTTTACAAATTTTCAAATTATCTTTACCCCCGAAATCTTCTATTTAGATTTTACATAATTTCTTAACTTAAATTGTTTATAGCATGCAACTGTACAACACCTTAAGCGCAGAAGAAAGAGCCATCATGATTGATGATGCAGGAAAACAAAGACTTACTTTGTCTTTCTATGCTTATGCGCAAATTTCAAATCCCACACAATTTCGTAACGATTTATTCCTTGCTTGGAACCCACTCGATGTATTAGGAAGAATTTATGTTGCCCACGAAGGGATTAACGCCCAGCTTTCCTTACCAGCAGATAATTTTTATGCCTTCAAAGACACTATTGAAGTTTATGATTTCATGAAGGGAATCCGATTAAATATAGCTGTTGAGCAAGACGATCTTTCCTTTTTAAAATTGACCATTAAAGTTCGAGATAAAATTGTGGCCGACGGTTTAGTAGACAATACTTTCGATGTTACTAATATCGGAGTTCACCTAAAAGCAAAAGAATTTAATGATTTACTAGAAGATCCAAATACCATTGTGGTGGATATGAGAAATCATTACGAATCTGAAATTGGTCATTTTACCAATGCCATCAAACCAGATGTTGATACCTTTAGAGAAAGTTTGCCTATTATTGAAAATCAACTTTCCCAACACAAACAGGACAAAAAATTGTTGATGTATTGCACCGGTGGAATTCGATGTGAAAAAGCCAGCGCCTATTTTAAACATAAAGGTTTTGAAAACGTTTACCAGTTGGAAGGCGGGATAATTGAATACACTCGACAAGTAAAAGCGGAAGGTTTACAAAGTAAGTTCATCGGTAAGAACTTTGTTTTTGATCATCGATTAGGCGAAAGAATTACTGACGATATTGTTTCACAATGCCATCAATGTGGCGCCCCATGTGATATTCATACCAACTGCGCCAATGAAGGTTGTCATTTGTTGTTTATCCAATGTGACCCTTGTCAATCCAATATGGAAGGTTGTTGTTCAACTGATTGTGTTGCTGTAATTCACCTTCCTGAAGACGAACAAAAAGCCATTCGTAGAGGAATAAAAAATGGAAATAAAATATTCAAAAAAGGAAAATCTGAAGTATTAACCTTTAAAAATAATTCTGATAATCAAACTGTTTTTGGGACCAATGAAAAAAAACCAATTGCTGTAAAAACTACAAAAATTAAGAAATTATACATAGGAAAAGGAGAACATTACTTTCCAAAATCAAATATTGGTCAATTTATAATTGAAGAAAATGAAATTAATATTGGCGACCGGCTAATAATAAAAGGAGTTACAACCGGGGAGCAAAAAATTGAACTTACAGAAATGCTAGTTAATGGAACCGATTCAAAAAAAGCCGTTATGGGTGATACTTGCACCTTTAAATTACCCTTTCGAATTCGATTATCAGACAAATTATATAAAATCATAGAATAATTTCTAAAATATATTTCCAAAACCGCTATTACTACTCTTGTTATAGCGGTTTTTCTATTTTGGAAAAACTTTAAACTTTAAACTTTTAAACCTAAAATTAAAATAATATCTTTACACATTAATCGTTATGACCTTACGTTGTGCAGATCACAACACTACAATATAATTATGGCATGTACAAGTTGTTCAACTTCAGATGGCGGAGCGCCTAAGGGTTGTAAAAATAATGGGACTTGTGGCACCGATAGCTGCAACAAATTAACGGTCTTTGACTGGCTTTCAAACATGAGTTTGCCTAATGGTGAAGCTCCGTTTGACTGCGTTGAAATACGTTTTAAAAATGGTAGAAAAGAATTTTATAGAAATACTGAAAAACTAACGTTAAGCATTGGAGATATTGTGGCAACAGAATCTTCTCCAGGTCACGATGTTGGAATTGTTACCTTAACTGGGGAATTGGTTAAAATTCAAATGAAGAAGAAAGGGGTCAATCACACCAGCCCAGAAATTCTAAAAATATACCGAAAAGCTTCACAAAAAGACATCGATATTTGGTCGGCAGCCAGAGACAAAGAAGAGCCAATGAAAGTTAGAGCTCGGGAATT
>CALPMA020000081.1 GCA_943324545.2 Chitinophaga pinensis | reverse complement strand
ACCGTTGAATTTCCTGGAAATCCTTTTCTTCCCATCAAAATACTCATTGGGCGACCTACAATGTGGCTACGGCCAATAACAACGGTGTGCTTTCCTTTAGTTTCTACGTTGTAACGTTCTAATAATTCTAGAATTCCAAATGGAGTTGCAGGTATAAATGTAGTCATATCCAAAGCCATTTTACCAAAATTTTCCGGGTGAAAACCATCAACATCTTTACTTGGATCAACAGCCATAAGGACTTTTTGAGTATCTATTTGATCCGGTAATGGCAACTGAACGATAAAACCGTCAATATTGTCATCTTCGTTTAACTCTTTAATTTTTTTAAGTAATTCTGTTTCAGATGTCGTGCTTGGCATATTGATTAATGTAGACTCAAAACCTACTCTCTCACAAGCTCTCACTTTACTTCCTACATAAGTTAAACTTGCGCCATCATTCCCAACAATAATTGCGGCTAAATGAGGGACTTTCTCGTTGTTGTTTTTCATCTTTTGAACCTCCGCCGTGATTTCGACTTTGATGTCCTCAGAAACTTTTTTTCCGTCTAGTAGTTGCATTGTTGTTTTGTATTTATTGTTGTTGTTGTTGCTTTTGACATTAAGACATTTGACTTTCAGCTAAAATCTATCTCATTCCAGGTATTCCCGGCATTCCGCCTTTCATTCCACCCATCATTTTCATCATGTTTTTTCCTCCAGGACCTTGCATCATTTTCATCATTTTGCTCATTTGGTCAAACTGCTTCATCAATTGATTCACTTGCTCGATTTTAGTTCCCGATCCTTTCGCAATTCTCGTTTTTCTTTTCATATCAATAATTGCAGGTCTTGATCTTTCCGTTGGGGTCATTGAATGTATAATGGCTTCAATATGTTTGAATGCATCGTCTTCAATTTCAACATCCTTCATGGCTTTTGATGCACCTGGAATCATTCCAACCAAGTCTTTCATATTACCCATTTTTTTAACTTGTTGAATTTGGGTCAAGAAATCATCAAAGCCAAATTCGTTTTTGGCAATTTTCTTTTGAATTTTACGAGCTTCCTCTTCATTGTATTGTTCTTGTGCTTTTTCTACCAACGACACTACATCTCCCATTCCAAGGATACGCTCTGCCATACGCTCAGGATAGAAAACATCAATCGCATCCATTTTTTCACCAGTTCCTACAAACTTAATTGGTTTGTTTACCACAGATTTTATAGAAAGTGCTGCTCCACCTCGAGTATCTCCATCTAATTTTGTAAGGATTACCCCATCAAAATTCAAAATATCATTGAAAGCTTTTGCAGTATTTACAGCATCTTGACCCGTCATAGAATCCACAACAAATAACGTTTCTTGAGGTTGGATTGCTTTGTGAACACGAGCAATTTCATCCATCATTTGGGCATCTACAGCAAGACGGCCAGCGGTATCGACTATAACTACGTTAAATCCTTTTTCTTTAGCGTATTTAAGTGCATTTTGTGCAATTTCTACTGGATTGTTATTTCCTAATTCAGAATATACTTCAACGCCAATTTGTGATCCTACCACATGCAACTGATTGATTGCTGCAGGTCGATATACATCACACGCAACTAAAAGAGGATTTTTTGTTTTTTTAGTTTTAAGATAATTAGCTAATTTCCCTGAGAAAGTAGTTTTACCAGATCCTTGTAAACCCGACATTAAAATTACGGTTGGATTTCCTGAAAGATTAACTCCAGAAACTTCACCACCCATTAATTCTGTTAATTCGTCTTTAACTAATTTTACTAATAATTGGCCTGGTTGTAATGTAGTTAATACATTTTGACCTATGGCTTTGTCCTTTACTCTTGTGGTAAAATCTTTAGCAATTTTAAAGTTAACATCGGCATCTAAAAGCGCACGGCGAACTTCTTTTAATGTTTCAGCAACATTAATTTCAGTTATTTTTCCGTGTCCTTTTAGGATATGAAAGGCTTTGTCTAATTTATCACTTAAATTATCAAACATAGTGGTGTTTTTTATTGAATTGCAAATATAAGATAAAGTTGGAAAGCGTCAAAGGGAGAAATTGGCAAAAATTACATTCTCTCAGGAACTTGAATACCTAAAAGTTGAAAGGACGATGCAATAGTATCGGCGACTTTTTTAGACAACTGCACTCGGAATACTTTTTCCACCAAATCATTTGAACCCAAAATAGGTACTGCTTGATAAAACGAATTGTATTCACGAACCAAATCGTAGGTATAATTGGCAATCAAAGCCGGACTGTGATTTTGAGCCGCATTTTGAATTACCTCAGGATACAACTCCAATTGTTTTACCAATTCTTTTTCCTTTTCGTGTAACTTTTTAATGGTTGTTTTTTTGGTAAAATCGAAATTGGCTTTGCGAATAATAGATTGGATTCTCGCATAAGTATATTGAATAAAAGGCCCCGTATTTCCTGCAAAATCTATAGATTCTTCCGGGTCAAATAAAATTCTTTTTTTAGGATCCACTTTTAAAATGTAGTATTTCAATGCGCCCATTCCGATGGTAGTGTACAATTTGGCTTTTTCAGCATCTGAATACCCTTCTAATTTTCCTAATTCTTCAGAAATTTTTTGAGCCGTTTCAGTCATTTCATTAATCAAATCATCGGCATCTACCACAGTTCCTTCACGGCTTTTCATTTTCCCTGAAGGTAAATCTACCATTCCGTAGGACAAGTGAAATAGATTTTTTGACCAGTCAAAACCTAATTTTTGAAGGATTAAAAACAATACTTTAAAATGATAATCTTGCTCGTTTCCCACGGTATAAACCATTCCTCCAACATCTGGAAAGTCCTTTACTCGCTGAATTGCTGTTCCAATATCTTGCGTCATGTATACCGATGTTCCGTCTGAACGGAGAACGATTTTTCTGTCCAATCCTTCAGGGGTTAAATCAATCCAAACAGAACCATCAGGGTCTTTTTCGAAAATCCCTTTTTCCAAACCAATTTGAACTACATCTTTTCCTAATAAATAGGTTTCACTTTCGTAATAAAAGCTATCAAAATCAACTCCTAAATTAGTGTAAGTTGTCCCAAATCCGACATAAACCCATTGGTTCATCGTTTTCCATAGTGACATGACTTCCGGATCAGCAGCTTCCCATTTTTGCAGCATTTCTTGCGCTTCAAAAATAATTGGCGCTAATTTCTTCGCTTCTTCCTCTGATTTTCCTTCGCTCAACAATTGGTTGATTTCTTCTTTATAAGCTTTATCAAAAGCCACATAAAAATTACCAACTAATTTATCTCCTTTTAAACCAGAAGTTTCAGGTGTTTGTCCGTTTCCAAATTTTTGCCAAGCCAACATCGACTTACAAATGTGAATTCCACGGTCGTTGATAATTTGTGTTTTATACACTTTTTTTCCTGATGCCTTTAAAATTTCCGCAACGGAATATCCTAATAAATTGTTTCTAACATGTCCTAAATGCAAGGGTTTATTGGTGTTTGGCGAAGAGTATTCAACCATCACCGCGGGTTCATTTTCTTTTGCAGAAACAAATCCAAATTGAGTATTGTCTTTTATCCCATGAAAGAAATCCAGGTAATATTGATCGGAAATTACAATATTTAAAAACCCAGAAACCACATTAAAATTGGAAACCTCAACTACATTTTCAACTAAATAAGCTCCAATTTTATTACCAAGTTCCACAGGATTGCTCTTGATGACTTTCAATAAGGGAAAAATAACCATGGTGATATCTCCTTCAAATTCTTTCCTGGTCGATTGAAATTCTATTTTGTCAATAGTTACATCAAAAAGCGAATGAATTGCTTTTTCGATTGGTGTCGATAGAATTTGAGATAGTGTCATTGTGTTATTATTTTAAGATGCCAAAGATAGTTATTATGTGGGAATTTGAAAATGGTATTTTTCATTAGTGTAAAAACAAAAAATCCGTCTTGAATATTACAAAACGGATTTTTATACTTTATAAATAGTACTCTTTATTCCGTTGTATTTAGCTTACTATTTTTCCTGCTGTAGCCAAAGTAAATTACCAAACCAATTAACAACCAAATAGTAAAATAAATCCAATTCCAAACACTTAATTCCGCCATCATATACAAGCAGGAAATTAAGCCCAATAAAGGAATTAACGATAAATTTTGTCGGTACGCCCAAACTGCTAATCCTATTAAAGAAATTAGGAAAATCCACATTGGTATTTTGTGTTTGAACAAGCTAAAACCAGTTTCGTATTTTTGAGAATCGCTAATTGGTAACGAATTAACAACCGATTGATATAGAGCGTCATCTCCAGAATATTTACTCAAAATCACTTCTAAATCGGGTGTTGAAGTAGTTGCGTTATTGGAATCAAATGAAGCTAAATAATCATAAACTAATTTTGATTGTTCCGGGGTTAATGAAGTTACAATATCTTCAGGAGCATAAATTTTCTTTTCATTGGTAATAAAATCGACTGTACTTTTTAGATTGTATTGGAATGCATAAACCATTCCAATTAAAATAAAAACAGGAACAATGTATTTCGAATTCACATACGGCGTTTTGAATTTCCCACGAGGAATATCGGTTTTATTTTGCAAAACCAAAACCCCGGCACATACCAATACAAAGGCAAATAAAGTTCCAATACTACACAAATCGGTTACCATAGTTAGGTTCAAAAATAAAGCAGGAATGGCTACTACAAAACCCGTAACTACCGTTGCATACGAAGGCGTTTTAAATTTAGGATGCACTTTCGAGAATTTTTTTGGCAACAATCCATCCCGGCTCATGCTCATCCAAATTCTAGGTTGCCCCATTTGGAAAACCAATAAAACACTCGCCATGGCTATAACTGCAGAAACTCCGATGATGGCGGACATCATTTTTAAATCTAATTTTTCAAATACAAATAATAAAGGATCACCTACATTTAATTCAGAATAGGAAACCATTCCGGTGAGTACTAAGGCAATTGCTATGTATAAAATGGTACATATTATGATGGCCCACATCATTCCGAGAGGTAAATCACGTTGAGGATTTTCGCATTCTTCAGCAGTGGTTGAGATAGCATCAAAACCAATATAGGCAAAGAAAACAGCCGAAACTCCTTTTAATATTCCTCCAACTCCGTTGGGAGCAAATGGTTGCCAATTATCAATATCAACATAAAAAACACCAACTGCTATGACCAATAAAATGATAAATAATTTCACTAAAACCATTGCATTACTCGCATTTCGAGATTCCTTCATTCCACGATAAACCAATCCTGTAATAAAAATAATGATGCCTAGAGCAGGCAAATCAGCGACCACGTGAAAACCCCCAATTACTGGCGAAGTAGTCCAAGCGGCATAGGCATTTTGTAGTGACGAACTTAAATTTTCGAAAGATTTTCCGCTTTGCATTAAAGCAGTAGCATCTTTAAACCCGTTGGATGCCGTTAAATAATCCATTTGCACCCAATCGGCTAAAACTTGTAAATGCCAATCGTATTTTTGATTCAAATTGACTATAATATTATTCATCAAACTGGTAAAATAATCACTCCAAGAAATGGCGACAGTAATATTTCCGATAGCGTATTCCATAATTAAGGCCCAACCGATAATCCATGCTATTAATTCCCCGAACGCCACATAGGAATAGGTATAAGCACTTCCTGAAACGGGAACCATGGAGGCAAATTCTGCGTAAGCAAAGGCGGCAAAACTACAGGCGATAGCGGTAAATAAAAATAAAAATATAACTGCTGGACCCCCATCAAAACTGGCTTTTCCAATGGTGCTAAAAATTCCAGCTCCAATAATAGCAGCGATTCCAAAGGCGGCTAAATCTCTAGTTTTAAGGTGTTTTCCTAATGAATTATGACCGTCGGCTTCGTTTTTAGCGACTTGTTTTAATATATCTTGAACTGTTTTTTTTCGAAATAAATTAGAAAAATTCATAGGTTATTTAGCGTTTTATGTGTCTTAAAGTAAAAACAAATATAGTATAAATTTACCTTTGAATGTCTATTTGAAATAAAATAGAAGCAATAGAAAATATCTATTAATAAATAAATTAAAACCATAAAATAGCTATGGAAGTAAGAAAGTCTTAAATTACATTTGTAAGTAATTTTTTAAATAATAAATTAGTCTAAAATAAATTAAAATATGGAAAATTCGAACGACATCGGAAAATGCCCATTTCATCAAAATACGGCGATGAATGCTACACCACCAAAACAAGATTGGTGGCCTAAGTCCCTAAACTTAGACATTTTACACCAGCACGATTCAAAAACAAATCCGCTAGGTGAAAATTTTAATTATGCTGAAGAGTTTAAAAAACTAGATCTTAATGCGGTAAAAAATGATTTAAAAGCTTTAATGACCGACAGTCAAGATTGGTGGCCTGCAGATTGGGGTCATTATGGTGGATTAATGATTCGTCTTGCTTGGCACTCGGCTGGAACGTATAGAATAGCTGACGGACGTGGTGGTTCTGGAACTGGAAACATCCGTTTTGCTCCTTTAAACAGTTGGCCTGACAACGGAAATTTAGATAAAGCGAGAAGAATTTTATGGCCAATAAAAAAGAAATATGGCAACCAACTTTCGTGGGCAGATTTAATGATTTTAGCAGGAAATATGGCTTACGAATCTATGGGATTAAAAGTATATGGTTTTGCTGGTGGTCGAGAAGATATTTGGCATCCTGAAAAAGACATCTATTGGGGTTCTGAAAAAGAATGGAAAGCAGTATCCGGTAGTGAAGGAACTCGCTATTCTGGTGAGAGAGATTTAGAAAATCCATTAGCTGCAGTAATGATGGGGTTAATTTATGTGAATCCGGAAGGAGTAGATGGGAAACCAGATCCATTAAAATCGGCACATGACGTTCGTCTCACTTTCCAAAGAATGGCAATGAACGATGAAGAAACAGTAGCGTTAACTGCTGGTGGACACACGGTAGGAAAAGCCCATGGAAATGGCGATGCAGGTGCTTTAGGACCAGAGCCTGAAGCAGGACCAATTGAAAATCAAGGTTTTGGCTGGATGAATCCAAAAAACAAAGGAAACGGAGCAGATGCAGTAACCAGTGGATTGGAAGGGGCTTGGACTACAAATCCAACACGTTGGGACAATGAATATTTCGATATTTTATTGAACCACGACTGGGAGTTAAAGAAAAGCCCGGCAGGCGCTTGGCAGTGGGAACCTATTAATATTAAAGAAGAAGACAAAACGGTTGACGCTCACAATCCTTCGAAAAAAAATAATCCAATTATGACCGATGCCGATATGGCGATGAAAATGGATCCTGCTTACCGAATAATTTCAGAACGTTTTCATAAAGATCCGGCTTATTTTTCTGAAGTATTTGCAAGAGCATGGTTCAAATTGACCCATAGAGATTTAGGACCTAAAAATCGTTACTTAGGCGCCGATGTTCCAAAAGAAGATTTAGTTTGGCAAGATCCAATTCCTGCTGTTGACTATACTTTAACAGATAAAGAAATTGAAGATACCAAGGCAATACTTTTAAACAGTGGCTTAACAAGAGCGGAATTAATCAATACGGCTTGGGATAGTGCAAGAACTTTCCGAGGTTCTGATTTTAGAGGCGGAGCAAACGGAGCTAGAATTCGATTAGAACCACAAAAAAATTGGCATGGAAACGAGCCGGCTAGATTAGAAAAAGTACTTAACAAATTAGCGGATATTCAAGCTGGATTAGGTAAGAAAATTAGCATGGCTGATTTAATTGTTTTAGGAGGTGTTGCAGCTATTGAAAAAGCGGCTCACGAAGGTGGATTTGATGTTAAAGTTCCTTTTAAAGCTGGACGTGGTGATGCTTCACAGGAAATGACTGACGTTGAATCAATGGAGGTTTTAGAACCTTTAAGTGATGCTTTCAGAAACTATGTGAAATCGAAATACATTGTTCAACCAGAAGAATTGATGCTTGACAAAGCACAACTTCTAGGACTTACGGCTGCCGAAATGACTGTATTAATAGGTGGAATGCGTGTGCTAGGAACTAATTTCGACGGAACTAAACATGGGGTTTTTACAAACAATGAAGGCGTTTTAAGCAATGATTTCTTTGTTAACTTAACCGACATGAAATACAGCTGGAACCCAGTAGGAGACAATTTGTATAATATTGTTGATAGAAAATCGGGAGCTACAAAATGGACTGCTACAAGAGTAGATTTAGTTTTTGGATCCAATTCTGTTTTAAGATCGTATGCAGAGGTTTATGCTCAGGACGATAACAAAAATAAATTTGTAAATGATTTTATCAAAACATGGTGTAAAGTAATGAATTTAGATCGTTTTGATTTGAAATAATTTATGAACTATCAAAAAAAAACCACGCGTGCTGCGTGGTTTTTTTTATGTAATAATACAGTTGGGTTAAGCTACCTTTTTCTTTTTAATTAAGTAGAAACTCAGAACTACTCCCAGAACTATCATCGGAATAATATAATCGTTGATTGGTACATCTGTAGTTTCTAAATTGGAGGTATCATTTTGCGAACCTGGAAGTTGTGCAAAGCTGTTTAAACTAGACAATGTGATTAAACAAAATACGATGATTTTTTTGATGTTATTTTTCATGTTCTCTATCTTTTATTTATCTAGTTATTGAATTATTTTTTTGATGACTTTAGTTCCGGTAGTTGCCGTAATTTCTAGAAGCAATACTTGGTTAGAAGCCGTTGTAGTGATTTTAGTTTCGGTAGCGTTGATTTGCTTTTTTTCCACCAACAAACGTCCCTGTAAATCATACACTCGAACTTGTTCCATAACGGTACTTCCTGAATTAATTTTTATGTCTCCGTTGTCATTAAAAGCAATTACATTATTACTTGTAAAGTCTGGATTATTAACTCCTAATACTCGTTGGTAAACCAATTCAAATCTAGAATTAAAAGTTCCTGCAGCGCTAGCAAATGAGTAACTTCCTGCGCTTAAATCAGTAACGGTATTTAGTAAGTTGTCTTTAAGGTAAATGGCTTGTCCAGTGTTGAATAATCCATCTACATGATCAATTGCAATAGTATAATTTCCTGTAGCATCCGTTTTAAATCCTAGCGGAACACTATCTGAGGTTGAAAAAGGCAACGCACGACCTTGAATGGTAAATTCTTCTGAACCAATTAACGAGGTTAAGGCAACTGGGACATCATTAATATAACGGCCATCAATAGCGTTATCTATTCCAGAAGTTGCTTCTGCCATGTATCCAACTAACATTTGACTGAAAATCCCTGAATTATTGGTTAAATTCAACCAAAAACGGCTTCTGTCTTCAGTAGTTCTTAGAAATGGACTAGTATTACTTGAAGTTCTCATAGCATTAGTGAAATTCAATGCCGTTGAGGAAGCCCCCGTTTTTACAATAAAACCTTGCCCTACTTGAATTGTCCCATCTGGAACAATAGCAGAATTACCACCAGAATTTGCGACACCTCCAAGAGTAGTGTATGTAGCATAAGAAGTGTTTGCTGAATTATTAGTTTTTCTCCAAAAATACAAGGTCCCATCAGTGGTATTACCACTTAAAAATAAGCTAGCAGATATAGTAGATGGATAAGGATTTCCTACGGCGTAAAACTTGGATGAAGTTAGCCCTGTAAGATTTATGGTCCCATTATTAGGAACTCCAGTAAAAGTACCACTATAAGGTGCCGCAGTAGCACCAGCAACCAATGTATTAGGAGCACGGATTAAGTATCCTGTTGCTGGTGCAAAATCAGTTGTAGCTGGATCTGAAACCATATTATATTGATTAGTATCCGAATTGTAGGTGTAAAAACGAGCATCTAAAGTATCGGGTGAAAATGCTTTTAATTTTTGGCCTGCCACTGGCGAGCTCCACAAAGTATAATCATACAATTGGATGTTGGCACTGTTTCTATTTACTATTATGCTTCCTGAATTTGTAGCTGATACATCCGTTTGAAGTAAGCTGGCATTGTTTTGAACTACTAAATTACCATTATCGGTTATTGCTCCAGCAACGGTAATCGTGTTACCACTATTAATAGTAAATAATCTTGTCGCATTAACCGTTAGTGTTTTTGCTGAAAAAACACCGTTAGTAGTTGTGGAGTAATCTCCGTTTATAATTGCTTCAATTGAAGAAGTGGGT
>CALPMA020000080.1 GCA_943324545.2 Chitinophaga pinensis | reverse complement strand
CTTCTAGCCAATAGAATTTTTTGTGCATTAGAAGAGGACAGTTGTTTGCTTTCAGGAAATATTGGAGTGTCTAATCCTTTAGGCAATGATTTGATAAATGTGGTTAATTGAACACTTTCTATGGCCCACTTAATATCTTCATAGCTAATGCTTGGGTTGTTAAAAGTAATATTTTCTTTAAGCGTTCCTTCAAATGTTGATTCTCCATGTAAAACACATGCAATTTGGGATCTAAATTGGTTGGTATTTAATTTTCTAAAAGTATCGTCATTAATAAATAATGATCCAGTTCTTGGCTCTAAAACACCACATAATATTTTGATTAAGGTTGATTTACCAGATCCATTTTCACCGTTTAAAATAATTTTTTCCCCTTGTTTTATTTTTAAAGAAATATCATTAATTATTTTTTTATTGGAATCTGGGAATTTAAAACCTATGTTTTCAGCTTCTAAATTTATACTTGTATAACATACCCCATTTTCATTATTTATTTCTTCTTCTAATTCTAAATCGGTCATTTCTCCAATTTTTTCTATAGATGTTAATACGTCATAAAAGGTTTCTAAACCTAATATTATTTTTTCTACAGAATTAATGACTAGCAAAATGATTATTTCGGACGCAACAAACTGACCTATATTCATCTTTTGCGAAAGCACTAAAAACCCTCCAATTAATAATAATCCGGCAGTAATAATAATTTTAAAAACAATCAATTGACTAAATTGTTTTTTAATAATATTGAAATGGGTTTCTCTATACTTTAAATAATCGGTTACCAAGAAATCGTTTTTTTGAAGTGCATAATCAAAGTTAATTTCGTTTTTAAAACTATAATTATTCCTTGCCATTTCATGCAACCAATTGGCTACTTTATATTTAAATTTTGATTCTTGCATACTCGTTTCAAGTCCCGCTGAGTATGAAAACCTGAAAACAAAATACAAAAGCAAAAACAGTAGTATTCCAAAAATGATGAAAAATGGATGGTACAATGATAATAGAATTAAACCAAATGATATTTGAAGTAGGGCAGCAGAGAAGTCAAGTAGTAATTTTGAAGTTCCTTTTTGAATGGTTAAAGTATCAAAAAATCGTGTTGCCATTTCTGGAGCATAACTGTTGTATAACTTAACTTGTTTTATTTTAGGTAAACGCGCGGCAAATTCAAAAGAGGAACGAACAAATATTTTTTGTTGCAAATTTTCTGAAATCCGAAGCTGCATTAAAGACAATATACCAACTAATGCAACACCAATAACAACTAATACAATTAATACTATCCAAGAAGCACTAACTCGACCGGATTGTATAAAATTAATGATTGCTTGAATGCCTAATGGTAACGACAAACTGATTAATCCAGAAAACATTGCATAAAAAAACAGTTGAGAAACATCTTTTTTGTCTAAATTAAGTAAGTTTAAAAATCTTTTTAATGGCTTCATATTATTATTTTTTTAATGTTTTTTCTATTAAGTTTAAGTAAAAATCTGAAGGTGAAATTAGGTCATCGCAATCGGTAATTGATTTAAGGTGTTCTTTAAGAAAATACTGATGTAGACTTCCTTCAACTATTGAAGAAACTAGAGATCTTGCAAATTTATATTCCGGATTAACCTCATTTACAATAAGTATTATTCTAGAAATAACTCTTTTATATATCAAGAAAAAACCTTCTTTGTTCTCAATGTCTATTTCTTTTGTGTGCAGCGTTTTTGTAAATTCGGCAATAATTATTTTGTTTAGAATAGCTTCGTTAATATAAGCGGTACTCGAATCGTCCTTGACTTTTTCTGTCACTATCGTTATTGCCTTTTTTAGTTTTTCAGTAGCATCGGGAATATTTGCGGTTGCAAAAACTAGTTTGTATTCCATCCAACTCCAATACCAGGAAGACAAATAGACTAAAAGTTTATGTTTATTTTCAAAATAGCGATAGATGGAACTTTCATTGGAACCTATTTTTTCTCCCAATTTTTTAAAGGTAAAGTTGTCAAATCCAATTTCATCAATTAAGATAATACTTTGTTCTAATATTTTCTTACCTAAATCTGAAGTTTCAGGATTTTTTACATAAATTTTATCGTTAATTTGAATTTTAAAATTTGCAAAAACGGAATTCATATAATATAATTTGTTGCAAAGATAATAGTATTACTATTAATTATGAAATTTTAACTTTTATTTATAAAAAAAAGAGCTTCACCTTCGTGAAACTCTTAAATTATTTATAGTATTTATTCCTTAAAGTAGAGAATGACCGGTCATTACATCTGGTTTTATAACTCCCATTAGTTCTAAAATGGTGGGAGCGATATCTCCCAAAACACCATTTTCAATTTTATTCAAATCTTTATCAACTAAAATAATTGGCACTGGATTAGTAGTATGAGCGGTATTGGGTGAGCCGTCAGGATTGATCATTGTTTCGCAATTTCCGTGATCGGCAATTACAATTGTTGTATAATTATTTGCCAAAGCAGCTGTAATAACTTTTTCAACACATTGATCAACCGCTTCACAAGCTTGAATTGCAGCACTCATTATACCGGTATGTCCCACCATATCGCCATTTGCAAAATTCAAACACACAAAATCAACTTGGCCTTTTTCTAATTCTGGAACTAGGGCTTCCGTCAATTCAAATGCGCTCATTTCAGGTTGCAAATCGTAAGTTGCTACTTTTGGAGAATTTTTTAAAATGCGGCTTTCGCCGATAAAAGGTTCTTCACGACCGCCAGAAAAGAAGAAAGTAACATGTGGATATTTTTCTGTTTCGGCAATTCTAATTTGAGTTTTATAGGCTTTTTCCAATACTTCGCCTAACGTTTCAGTGATATTATCTTTATTATAAACCACCTTTACATTTTGATAGGTTTCGTCATAATTGGTCAAAGTAACATAGTATAAATTCAATTTGTGCATGTTTTGTTCGTGGAAATCTTGCTGAGAAAGTGCCTCGGTTAACTCGCGACCTCTATCGGTTCTGAAGTTGAAGAAAATTACCACATCGTCATCTTCAATTGTTGCTAATGGGTTTCCGTTATTATCCAAGTGAACTAGCGGAGCTATAAATTCGTCAGTGATATTATTATGGTAGCTTGATTCAATTGAAGCAACTAAATCAGTGGTTCCTGTTCCTGTTGCATGAACTAATAAATCGTAAGCTAATTTTACTCGTTCCCAACGTTTGTCTCGATCCATTGCATAATAACGACCTATAATTGATACTATTTTAACTGGAGTTTTTGAAATATAATTTTCAAGATCTTGGATGTATTTTTTTCCCGATTTTGGATCTACATCACGACCGTCAGTGAAAGCATGAATAAATACTCTTTCAAGTCCGTATTCTTGCGAAGCATCAATTAATCCTCTTAAGTGAGAAGTATGTGAGTGAACTCCACCGTCAGAAACTAATCCTAATAAGTGTACTTTTTTATTGTGTTCTTTAGCATAATTAAAGGCATCAATTAAAACTTGCTCTTTTGCCAATGTATTATTGGCAACAGCTAAATTTATTTTTGCTAAATCCTGATATACAATTCTTCCTGCACCAAGATTCATGTGGCCCACTTCAGAATTTCCCATTTGTCCTTCGGGCAAACCTACGTTCAATCCGTCGGTTCTAAGTTGGGCGTTAGGGTAATTTTTATAAAGCGAATTAATAAACGGAACGTTCGCGTTGTCGATGGCGGAAACCTTTGGATCTGGAGATTTTCCCCATCCGTCAAGAATCATTAAAATCACTTTTTTATTCATGAGGTTTGTTTTTTAGCCCAGATGGAAGAGGAAATCCCTCGCTTTTCGAGGTTTGCAACATACAGCTGGAAAGAGCTCCAAATTTAAGAAATTAAAATAACTTTTTGGCTTGATTGTAATCAATAAAATACCTCATACTTATAGAAAAAATATGATTTAGCGCGTCGTTATTTAGCAGATTGGTAACGTTGCTTCCAAAGTCGCTATTTATATTTCTGGTAAAATTGGCAGCATTATTTCGATACAAAATAGAAATTTGACTTCCAGGAGCAAACCACCAAGTGTATGACAAATCTACATTCCAAGAAGTAAAATTGGAATTTTTATTGGTAGTATAATTAAAATAATCATTCAATTTTCCCTGATGGTCTAAAGATAGAAAGTTCTTATTTTCAGCAAAAGACCAATAATGACGAACCGAAAGATTAAAAGTCATCGTGCTATTTACGGAGTATTTTCCAGATAACGTATTAGAATAGGTAATTACATTTCTATTGGCAAAAATTATAGCATTAGGAGTAAATGAATTGGCGTCGGTATCAATGCTATCCACGAATCCCTTATTGTTATTTTGACGTAAGAAATTAAAATTGTAATTCAATAATAACCGATCGCTAAATCGATACCTTGGCCCCATTGAGAATCCGTAACTGTTTCTTCCTTCTTCGTCTAATTTTGCAACAGAAGGATTAAAATCAAAAGCAAATTTATAATTGTAATTTGATGAAAAATAGAACCATGCGCCAATTCTTGATGGAATAATTACATATCTATTTTCGGCTCGCGGCTCATAGAAATCATTGTTTTCTAATGGATTTGCATTTATCCCAAGACCAAAATAATGATTTTTTTTATTATTGATATTCACATTGATATTAAAGTTATTTCCTTGAACAAATCCTGTTTCTTTTTGGAATTGTGAAAAGGCATTTAAATTGATATTAAATGAATTAAAATATTTGGTAGATTTCAGAATTCTATAGTTAGCATTTCCATAGAAACTATAATAATTAGTTTGAAAATTGATTCCTAAATCGTTTATATCATAATCTTTTGTCATTATATCAGCCCCAAGACTGAAACGGTATTGCCCACTTGTTTCTCCAATATTTAAACTTGAAGCAATTCCTGTTTTTGCGGCACTTTCGTTTACATAGCTGTATTTAAAATCACCTGAAAGGTTGTAGGTATTTTCTTTAGTATTTAAATCCCAAACTAAAGCCGTTACATTTCCATCTCTAAAACTTCCGTCCCGACTTACATTAGTATTGATAAAACTAACGGATGAATTTTTTCGAAAACGTTGGTCTAGCACTAAAACACTGTAGTTAGTTAATGGCTCAACTACTTCACTACGAATAGATTGGTCGATGTTGTTTCTGATTTTTGCAGTGGTAGTCTCGGTAACGGCATTTAAAACGCCAATACCTAACCCACTTTTTGTTCGTCCAGAAACTTTTAGCGCATTAATTAAATTTACTGTTGCAGGATTATCAATAATTTCTTCATTATTTTCTATTGTTGGATAAGCAGATGGACTTCCTCCAATTCTTCTCGAATAGAACAATCCGCCTTTGTTAAACAAGTCAGTTCCTTCTGTAAAAAAGGCTCTGTTTTCATTGAATTGTTGTTCAAACGGACCTAAATTTAGTATTTGGTCATCGAATTTTGTTTGACCGAAATCAGGAATTAATATGGCGTCAAGAGTAAATGCATCATTAATCCCGTATTTAATATCCATCCCTCCTTTAAGTGTTCCTTTGGTTTTTTGAGCGTCATTGGCATTTAAATAAAAAGAAGAATACGGCATAAAGAATAGGCGAGTAGGGGTTTTAATATTTTCAATTCCCTCTAAATTTCCTGCTTGTTGTATAACATTATCTAGTTTGTTATCAACTTTGTTCCAAACATAGATGGAGTTTTTACGTTTTAGATCTCTAACAAAATTGATTCCCCAGTTTTGTACTTTATTATTTGAAAATCGAAGTGCCGCATAGGGGATTTTCATTTCTACCACCCAGC
Organism: Chitinophaga pinensis; assembly: GCA_943324545.2. Lineage (GTDB taxonomy): Bacteria > Bacteroidota > Bacteroidia > Flavobacteriales > Flavobacteriaceae > Flavobacterium. The sequence continues at coordinate 4,398 of CALPMA020000080.1, read as the reverse complement.
CTTTGTCAGTAATTTTTGTTTTACTTAACCAAATAGCATCCCAGGAAAAATCTTCACCATTGGTATCGGTGGCTAAACAATCTAATTGCGTTCCAGAGGCTGTACAAAAAAATCGAAAATCTTGTTGTCCATCATTAAAACCGTTAATGAAAACTCCAAAATTATCGCTTGTACCTTGATCATCCCGCAATGTAAGTTCTTTTAATATTTTTGAAGGTTCAGAGTCATATAATATGGCACCTATATAGATAGCTTCATTATCGTATAGAATTTTTACTTCGGTTTCATTACCTTTTTCCACTTCTTTGCCATTATCTGGGGCAAACATGAAAAAATCTTTGGCTGCAGTAGCTTTTTGCCAGTGGGTTTCGTCTAAATTTCCATCAATGGTTATTATACCATTAATAAAATTTGTTTTAAGAATTTTTTTTTGGGAGTAACTTAACGTGCATGTAATAAATAAAAGGAGTAGAAGTGCTTTTTTCATAGAGGCTTAATTCAAGGCGCAAAAATATCATTTGATACGAATAATAACAATTATTTTATATTTAAATTATGAATAAAGCAATAAATAAAGCTATTTTAATCAGATAACTAGAGAAAATGGATTGTGTTAATATTGCAATCCAGTTAAAAACACATTATTTTAAGGTGTTAATTAAAAAGTTAAAATTCTAAAATGGGATGAATTACCTTCTTTATTATTTATATTTGAAAGAATTAAAAATACCACAACATATTATATCATTAATGACTTATAAATTTTTACCCATTTTAGTTTTCTTTTTATCCTCATTTACATCCAATAAAATAGAAAATTCATCAAAAACACCTTCACTATTTATTTCAAGTAGAGAAAATTTTTCTGCTGAAATTATTAGTGTTTATAATAATTTGCATCACAGTAATTTTGCTTTACCAAAGTTAGAAAGCTTTCAAAAAGCAATGATAGGGTTCTATGAAATGAAGAAAAAAGGAATTTTCAAAAAGGATATTCTGACTTTAATAGATTTCAGTTTGTCATCAAATGAAAAAAGACTTTGGGTGATCGATTTGTCAACTAACACTATACTTTTCAATTCCTTGGTTGCTCATGGCAGAAACACTGGCGATGAATTTGCGAAGAATTTTTCTAACTCACCAAAGTCATTAAAAAGCAGTTTGGGATTTTATTCAACGGGAGAAATATACAATGGAAAACATGGAAAATCATTGAAATTAGATGGATTAGAAAAAAGTATAAACGACAATGCTAGGAATCGAGGAATTGTAATACATTCTGCCGATTATGTGTCCGATTTTTTTATAAAAGCGAACAATCGATTAGGTAGAAGCCAAGGTTGCCCGGCGCTTCCAGCAGAATTTACAGGAAAAATCATCAATACAATAAAGGGTAAATCCTGTTTGTATATTTATTTTCCGACATCAAATTCTTGATTTTATATTGTTTTAAATAAAATGTAATGCGGACCAACATCTGGGATTTCAAATCGATCTCCCAAAATTTTATAATCTGATTTTTTATAGAAACCTACCGCTGTTTTTCGTGCATTAAACCAAATTAAGTTTCCTTTTTTTAATTTAATTTCATTCTCACAATAGTTCAAAAGAGCTTCGCCAAACCCCTTTTTTTGAAATTCATCCAAAACGGCCATTCCTCGAATTTGATATTGATTTTCTTCTGAAAACAATTTATTTTGAACTTTAAAAGAAGAGATTATAGCTACCAATTGCTTTTCAAAATATAAACCGAAGTGAGAGGTTGTTGGTAAATCATCGCCTTCAAAGTGACAAGATTCTATTGGTTTGCCATATCGTAAAACAGGATGTCTTACAATTATGGTTTGAGTTGAGGTAATTTTTTTAATTTCAATCATCTATTATTTTCATTTATTTTTAGCTAATTGTTATCATAACAATATCAAAATAAATTATTTACGTTAACTATTGGTCCATTTTCAAGTTTGATTTCAAGGCGACCTTAAAATTTTTTTTCAAAAAAACTTGCAACAAACCCAACTAATTATCTATATTTGCACCGTTGATAATGCGAAAGTAGCTCAGTTGGTAGAGCTCCAGCCTTCCAAGCTGGTTGTCGCGAGTTCGAGCCTCGTCTTTCGCTCTAAAATCCTCAGACTTTTAGTCTGAGGATTTTTTATTTTAGATTACTCAAGTCACTTTCCGATTCCAATTCTTCAGGAGGTGAATTCTTTTGGAATAATCTTGCGTGAAGCCCACCTTTCAAAGTTGTTTTATCGCCTTTAACTTCTAGCCAACTCCCTTCACGAAGTCCAAGAACTGGTGGGGAATTCAAAAAGTGAAATTCTTTAATTCTCATTTCCCTAGTTTCGCCATTGTGTTTTAATTGCAAATCGGCATCTAAATAATGTGGATTTAAATTGAAAGGAACAATCCCCAAAGTTTGAAAACTGGGCGGATAAATAATGGGCATATCGTTAGTGGTTTGCATCGTTAATCCACAAATATTACTTCCTGCGCTAGTTCCTAAATAAGGAGTTCCGTTTTTTATAGCTTCGGCCAATGCATCCATTACTTTGTTTTTATACAATTGAAAAACCAATAAAAAGGTATTTCCGCCACCGGTAAAAATTCCATCGGCTTGTTCAATCGCTGCTTTCGGATCTTCAAATTCATGGATTCCACTTACGATAATATTTAATTCGGCGAAAGCCACAGCCACTCTATTGGTATATTCATTATAGGATAAACCACTTGGTTGAGCATAAGGGATAAATAGAATCGATTTGCAATTTTTGAAGTGCAGTTTCAATACTGGAAGTAAATAATCTAAATAATTCCCTCCGTATAATGTTGAGGTACTTGCGATAATGCAATTTTTCATTTATAATTTTTTTAGGAATTCAAAGTTACCCATTTTATCATTTTATTCCCAACTATAGAAAATTATATATTAACATAACTTTACCAATGCAAATTATAATATTTTAATTTCACTTAAATACTTTTACATATAATAAAAATTAATATTTCATATTATGAAAAAATGGGTTGTCTTACTTTTATTTTTTGGCACCTTTTCATTGTGGTCGCAAGATCGTAATGAGAAACTTCTTCAAGGAATAATTGCTGCTGACGATGCATTACTTTCAGGAATTGATGTAGTGAATTTAGGTAATGAAAAAGTGACCGTAACCAATAGTAAAGGCGAGTTTTCAATATTGGCTAAAGCCGATGACATATTAGTATTTTCCTCCAAATCTTTGGAAATGAGAAGAGTGCTTATTGATGAAGACGATTTAAAATCAGGGACAATTAACGTAAATATGTACCCTAAAATCAATGAACTTAACGAGGTAATTGTAAAGAAAAGTCCCATCGAAGGGGTGAGTATAATTCCTGGCCAAAAGCAATATACCCCAGCTGAAAGAAAATTACACACAGCAACCAGTGGAATTTTAGACGCACCAATTAGTTGGATGTCAGGTCGAACAGCAATGTTAAAAAAGGAGGTTGCTGTAGAAAGGAAAGAACGCCTTTTAGATAAAATAGGAATACTTTATGAAGATAAATACTATATAGAAACACTGAAAATACCAGAAATATATATTGATGATTTTCAAAGATATATTATCGAAGACAAAGAGTTTACTGCGGCTTTAAAAGTTAAAAATAGAACGATGATGTTATTTTTAATATCTAAATTAGCCGTAAATTATAATGCTATACCTAAATAGAAAAGCAAGAAAGTTTTATTTTTGAATTAGATTTTTACCTTTATAAAAACTTAGTAACTTTGCTATAAAATAAATTGATATGTTTGGAATAGGTGGAGGTGAATTAATACTTATATTATTTGTAGTTCTGATGCTTTTTGGGTCAGATAAAATCCCCGATATTGCTAGGACCATGGGAAAAGCAATGGCGCAATTGAAAAATGCAACAAATGATATTAAAAGTGAAATTCAAAAAGGAGCTGAAGCAAATGGTTTAGATTCTAAATCGATAACAGATATTACTGGAAATATCAATCAGGAAATTAGCAAAGCAAAGGAAAACTTGCTTAAAGACACACCTTTAGTTGATGAAAACCCTAAAATCGCTAATGAAACAACTGAATTAAAAGAAGTTGAGGGTCCAATAAAACGACAATCTTAATGCTCGATAAAATACTTACACTCGATAAAGAATTGCTTATTTTTTTAAATGGGCTTGGATCATCAACCTTCGATCCTTTCTGGATGTTTATTACAAAACAAAGTAATTGGACTCCATTTTTTTTAGTTTTACTTTATTTAATTTACAAGAAAATTGGAGTGAAACAAACCCTATATTTACTATTATTTGTAATGGTTTTAATCACTATTTCCGATCAATTTACAAATCTTGTAAAAGACACTTTTCAACGTCTTCGTCCAT
>CALPMA020000079.1 GCA_943324545.2 Chitinophaga pinensis | reverse complement strand
CGCTGCTCTCATTGATTTATATTCGTAATAGGGAAGATTGGCTTCTTGAGCAGCCTCTTTTACAAATTGTGAAATTTTATTGTAATGAACGTGGCAAATATTAGGAAACAAATGGTGCTCAATCTGATGGTTTAAACCTCCTGTGTACCAGTTTACAATAAAGTTTTTAGGAGCAAAATTTACTGTTGTAAATAATTGGTGAATGGCCCAAGTATTTTCCATTTCTCCTTCTTCATTTGGAAGCGGATTGGAAGTGTCCTCAATTACATGTGCTAATTGGAATACAATACTCAAAATTAGACCTGCAGTGTAGTGCATAACAAAAAATCCAAAAAGTACTTTCCACCAAGAAACTCCAATAATCATTGGGATAGCTATCCAAATAGAAAAGTAGATAATTTTTGTAATTACTAATGTAGTCCATAAAATTTTAGGACTTTTTGGTTCTCCATAAGATAATTTTCTCTTCAAATAGAGACTCATTTGTTTAAAATCAGTAGTTAATGACCAATTAAATGTTAATAATCCATATAAAAATATGGAGTAATAATGTTGGAATTTATGGAAGGAGGACCACTTTGCTTCTTTTGTAAACCTGATAATTCTTCCTGCATCTAAATCTTCGTCATGACCCGGAATATTAGTATATGTATGATGTAATACGTTATGTTGAACTTGCCAATTGTAAACATTTCCTGCCAAAATATAAATTGTTCCTCCCATGAATTTATTTACCCAGCCTTTTTTTGAATAAGAGCCATGATTACCATCGTGCATCACATTCATTCCAATTCCTGCCATTCCAATTCCAATTACAATTGACAAAAGAGTAAATACCCAAAATGGCATATTGGTTAAGGTAATAATTAAAATGTAAGGGGTAATAAAGATGGAAAAGAGAATTATTGTTTTGAGATACAATTTCCAGTTTCCTGTTTTTTCTATATTATTTTCTTTGAAATAGTTGTTCACTTTAGAATTTAATGTTCTAAAAAACTTCATTCCATCTTGTTTTGCAAATGTAGGGACAGTATTGCTCATAATTTTATTTTAGTATTCATCAAAGATAATTATTAAATAAATTTATTCCATTAATTTGAAGTTATTATTTTAACTTTAAATAGTACTTTTGTTAAAAAAATAAATGGTATTTATTCAAAAGTACTTTCCTGAATTAACTGAGGTTCAGATAAATCAATTCCAACAGCTGGAGGTTTTATATCATGATTGGAATTCAAAAATTAATGTTATTTCCAGAAAAGATATTGATCAATTGTATGTGAAACATGTTTTGCATTCTTTGGCAATAGCCAAAATTCAAAAATTTGAACCTGGAACCTACGTTTTAGATGTTGGAACTGGAGGAGGTTTTCCAGGAATTCCTTTAGCAATTTTATTTCCAGAAACTCGTTTTTATTTGATTGATTTAATCCAGAAAAAGATAAATGTAGTAAAAGCGGTTGCAGATGCATTGGAATTAAAAAATGTAAAAGCAGAACAATTACGTGCTGAAAATGTAAAAGGTGACTTTGATTTTATTGTCAGTCGTGCGGTAACCAACATGCCTGATTTTGTTTCTTGGATAAAAGACAAAATCAAAAAGGAACAAAAACACCAACTCAAAAATGGCATTTTGTATCTTAAAGGCGGAGATTTAAAGGAGGAATTGGAAGGCTTTCCCAATGCAAAAGAATACAACATATCGGAATTTTTTGAAGGCGAATTTTTTGAAACTAAGAAAGTAGTCCATTTGCCTTTGAAATATAAATAATAAAAACCCTCAAGCTTGAGGGTTTTTTTGTCTAAATCTTATTATAAATTATTTTATTCTCCTAAAAATGGATATCGGTAATCTTCAGGGGTAATAAAAGTTTCTTTAATGGTTCTTGGTGAGGCCCAACGCAATAAGTTTAATGCTGATCCCGCTTTGTCATTCGTTCCTGAAGCTCTAGCCCCACCAAAAGGTTGCATTCCTACAACAGCCCCAGTTGGTTTATCATTCACATAAAAATTTCCAGCTGCGTTTTGCAAAGCGATAGTAGCTTGTTCAATGGCATAGCGATCTTTACTGAAAACTGCTCCAGTTAATGCATATTCCGAGGTTTGATCTACTAATTCTAAAGTATTTTCCCAATCGGTATCTTCATATACGTAAATAGTTACTACAGGTCCGAATAATTCAGTTTCCATTGTGGTGTATTTTGGGTTGGTAGTAACAATAATAGTTGGTTCAATAAAATAACCAACCGACTTATCATAATTACCACCAACAATTATTTCAGATTCATCATCTTTTTTTGCTTGCTCGATGTAGCTAACTAATTTGTTAAATGAACCTTCATGAATTACTGCAGTGATGAAATTTCCAAAATCTTCTGGAGACCCCATTTTCATGGATTTTACGTCGGTAATTAATTGTTGTTTTACTGCTAGCCACAAACTTTGAGGAATATAGGCTCTTGAAGCTGCTGAACATTTTTGTCCTTGAAATTCAAAGGCACCACGAGCAATTCCTGTTGCCACTTGTTTAACATTGGCACTTGAATGCGCTACAACAAAATCTTTCCCTCCTGTTTCCCCTACAATTCTAGGGTAAGTTTTATAGTGGTGAATATTGGTTCCAATTTTCGCCCAAATGTCTTTGAATACATGAGTTGATCCAGTAAAATGAACTCCAGCAAAATCTCGACTTGCTAAAACAGTATTAGTAATCATTTCGGCATCACCAAAAACCACGTTAATTACTCCGTCAGGAACACCCGCTTCTTTGAAAACATCGATGATAATTTTTGCAGAAAATACTTGGCTGTCGCTCGGTTTCCAAATCACAACATTTCCCATCATGGCTGCACTTGCAGGTAAATTTGCCGCAATTGCAGTGAAATTAAACGGTGTAATTGCATATACAAATCCTTCTAATGGGCGGTATTCTAATCTGTTCCAAACGGAAGAATCAGAATTGGGTTGGTCATTATAAATTTGAGTCATGAACTCTACATTGTAACGAAGGAAGTCGATTAATTCGCAAGAGGCATCAATTTCTGCCTGGAATATATTTTTAGATTGCGCAATCATTGTTGCGGCATTAATTTTTGCTCGGTAAGGGCCTGCTATTAATTCGGCGGCTTTTAAAAATATTGCTGCACGTTGTTCCCAAGCCATATTTGCCCACCCCTTTTTGGTTTCTAATGCGTTGGCGATTGCTTTTTCAACATGAGATTTTTCAGCTAAATGATACGTTCCCACGATGTGTTGGTGATCGTGTGGTGCCGACATCGTTCTGGTGTTGCCAGTTCTAATTTCTTCACTTCCAATATACAATGGAATGTCTATTTGGGAGTTCCACATTTCTTTATAGGCTTTAAGAACTGCTGCTTTTTCTGGTGAATTTTGGGCATACGATTTTACAGGTTCGTTTACCGCTTTAGGTACATTAAAGAATCCTTTTAACATGATATTTTTATTTTTATCGCCCAATTTAGTTCTTTAATTTGGGTGAGGATATTTTTACAAAAGTACAAATGAAAAATTGATTAATCGCATTTTGGAATTAGAAATTAAACTGTTTTATAGCCCAGATGGAAATGGAAACCCCAGAATTCTAGCTACTATTTTTTCATTATTTTTTAATGCCACCAAATGGAGCTCTTTAAAAGGCATTAGAAAAAAGAATATAGAATGAGGAGTTAAAATGCACTGCTGGAAATAGCTGCTAATTAATTTAGAGCAAATGGTGCGCTTAAGCGAAAAGTTGGAACTACTACTTTGAAATTTCTTGTTGAGGTAAAATTTACCATATTGAAATGGCCTTGCATTGCGCCAAAAGGGGAGGTGAGCAAGCACCCAGAGCTGTAAGTATGTAATTCTCCTGGTTTTAAAACGGGTTTTTTACCTATAATTCCCTCGCCATCAACAATTTCTGTTTCTTGAAGGGAATCAAAAATCTCCCAATGACGGGTCATTAATTGAACAGAGTCTTTGCTGTGATTTTCAATGGTTATATGGTAACTAAAGGCGAACTGAATCTTGTAGTTTTTGAAGTAAGTGCCTTCAAAACTAGTAGATACAGAAATTTTAATTCCCCTTGTAATTTGTGATACCATTTAACGATGTGATTTTATGTAAAATTATAAAAAAATTGTCAGGTTTTCAATTTATTGAAATAAAATAAAATTAATTGGTAATATCTTGAGAGTTTGCAACCCCTTTTCCAATAATTCTATCGTAACGTTGGTTATTTTCTCGATAATAAATGATGGCAAAATAGTTGTTTTCTGTTTGTGAAAAATTACCATCAATTGCATTTTCGTAATCGATTTTTTTGTTTTCATCAGCAACTACATATTGATAATTTGTAAATCCTTGTTTGATCATTATTGCCTTTTCATAAATTCCTTTTTCTGGGTTATAATCCATTTTATTTTCATCGGAAATAGCATAATTATTAAACATCCCATTCACATAAATGTTCTTTTTTTCGTAAAATGAAGGCGCTGATAAGGTGAAAAATACCCAAGAATAATCAGCTTCAATAGCGTTATTTAATGCATTTGCATTAAGTGGAATAAAATTCCCGTTAGCATCTGGATTGTATGTGTAGGCTTGATTTGTCCTAGCATTGTTGGTGTAAAGGTGCGTATTATATACTCCATTGTTGGAATCTATCTTTGCAATAAAATTTGTAGCAGCTCTTATAATTTTGTTTTCAAAATATAAAAATTCATTTCCGCCCCAAAATTGTGTTTCGGAATCGTATTTGTATATTAAGTCATTCCCAACAGTATACATAGGCTTTATGTTGGAAATTGCTTCGTTTAACTTTCCATTTTGTAATAATAGTACTTTAACATTTTGAAGAGGACTTTGAAAAAGTAAATTAGGTGATTTGATAGAAAAATCGATATTTTGTTTATAATCAATTGTATTTAAAGTTCGTGCTCTTTTTATTTGCATTGGAACTGAAACAAGGTTTTCATATATCATTAATTTTCTTGAAAAAACTACTTCTCTATCTTCATTAAGAATTTTAATCATATAATTTCCACTTACTAAAAGTTGAGTATTTTTGTTTGGAAATCCAATTCTATAATGTGAAAAAAGTTGAAGAGTATTTAATGAATTGGTATATTCTTGAATCCTAATTCCGTCAAACCCTTGAAGGTATTCATTTTTTGATAAATCGGAATGTTTCCAATCATAATTGCAATGAACGATTTCATAATAATAATTCGCTTCATTTCCATATAAATCATCAAATTGAATTTCAAATGGGTCATTCAAACTAAATAATGGTATTGAATTTTGATTGTTTTGAACAAATGTGATTGTTTTGATGTTAAATGGTGGATCGATTTCTTTTTCCACTTGAGTAAAAGCGGCAAATGAGATTAGAATAATCGGTATATATAACCAAAGGATTTTAAACATAATAGTAATTTTGCTTTTGTAAATATATGAAAATTACCTTTGAAAATAAAGATAAAAAAAGTGCTATTTAAAACAAATGGGAATAATTTCTCCTTTAGCTAAGCAATATTTTTCTACTAATTTTGGCGCTATTTTATTAGTATAATCTTCTTCAACTACATTAAATCCGATGCTTCGTAATTTATCAAAATAATCACGACCATAAACTCTAACATGATCGTATTGTCCAAAAATGGTAGCACGTTCTTTTTGATTGGTAATAGAATCATCAGAGAAAGTAAATTCTCGAGATAAATCTTGAGGTATTTGGAAAATTCCCATTCCGCCAGGTTTTAAAACTCTATATAATTCCTGCATAGCTTTCTTGTCATCGGGAATGTGTTCCAAAACGTGATTGCAAAAAATTATATCGTAAGAATTATCTTCAAATGGTAAATGGCAAATATCCGCTTTTACATCGGCCAAAGGCGAGAATAAATCAGTTGTAGTGTAATAGATGTTTTTCTGGTTTCTAAATAATTTGTAAAAAGCTTGTTCAGGGGCAAAATGAAGTACTTTTTTCTTTTCAGAAGATGTAAAAAAATCAGTTTCATTAATCAGATAAAGCCAAAGTAATCGATGCCTTTCAAGTGAAAGTGTACTTGGAGCAAGCACATTATTGCGTTGGTTTCCATAACCGTAAGGTAGAAACATTTTAAAGCTTTTTCCATCAATTGGATCGGTAAAAGTCGTTCCTTTTAATAAAAAGGCCAAGATAGGTCGAGCAACATAACTCAATCGAATTAGGATTGGTCTAGGGAACGAATTTAATATTAATTTAAAGAGTTTCTTCATTTTTAAAGCACTAATGGCGTTCGTCTAAATTCATCCTCTTCATTACTAACAATTCCCAAAGCTTCATATACATAGGCAAACGTAGAAAGTAATTCTGGTTTTCCGTCAATAATGGCTACGTCATGTTCAAAGTGGGCGCTCGGTTTTCCATCAGCGGTTAATATCGTCCAACCGTCTTTTAATTGTTTGATGTTTTTGGTTCCCATATTAATCATAGGTTCAATAGCAACCACCATTCCTTCTACAAATAATTTTCCACGCCCTTTTTTACCATAATTTGGCATTTCAGGATCTTCATGCATTTTTTGACCTAAACCGTGTCCCACTAATTCTCTAACCACTCCGTAACCATGAGCTTCAGTATATTTTTGAATTGCATTTCCAACGTCTTCAACTCGATTGCCAACTTTAAATTCGCGGATACCAACATATAAAGATTCTTTAGTTACCTGTAATAACTTTTTTGTTTCGGGTGCTACATCACCAATTTCAAATGAGTAGGCGTGATCACCGTGAAATCCGTTTTTAAATGCGCCGCAATCTACAGAAATAACATCTCCACTTTCAAGTGGGATGTTATTTGGAATACCATGAACCACTTGAGCATTTGGACTCATGCAAAGTGAATTTGGAAAACCATATAATCCCAGAAAACTTGGAATTGCGCCATGGTCACGAATAAACTCCTCTGCTAATTTATCGAGGTATAAAGTAGTCACTCCAGGTTTTATTTCCCGAGCTATCATTCCTAATGTTTTGGAAACAATTAAAGCGCTTTCGCGCATTAATTCTATTTCTTCTCTTGTTTTTTGGATTATCATTTTTTACCGGATAGATTACAAAAGTACAATTTTATAATTATTTAATCGGGATTGGCCATAATTTTAAAAAGTTCAGAATTGGATACAAAATACCTGTTTTCTAATGCTATTTGAGATAATTTGGCAGTTACCAAATTATTTTCTCTTGAATTAATTAAAAAGAGAGAACTCTCACCAAAAAGAAATAACTTTTCTTCTGATTTTAGCATTTTATCGTTGTCTTCAGATAATGATTTTGCAAATTCAATTTGCTTTAAATAGGAAGTAAGTTCTATTTTTTGGGCATTTATTTTATTTTGTAATTGCAATCGTTCAAATTCTAATAAAAACTCTGTTTCTTGAACTTTGAATTTGGCAAGTTTTAAATTTCCACGTTCTTTTCTTAAAAATAATGGAAAATAAAAATTCATACCTATCTTATAATCATTAAATTGATAGTTTTCAAAATAGCTAGGTTCCGACAAATAGGAATAACCCAAATCAATTTTTGGCAACAGCATATTCGCTTTTAATTTTCTATCGACATTTAAAATTTCAATTTTATTTTGAAGTGCGTTTATTTTCGGATGTGTATTTAATGAAAATTGATTATTCATTAAATCGTTCGTTTTTAATGTTTCTTGTATGGATAATTCTAAATTTATTTCCGGTATTAAATCTTCTGCTAATTCCAAAGGAATGTTATTTTCCAACCACAAATAATTAGACAATTCTAATTTTGCTTTTGATAGTTTCAATCTAGAGTCTTCGGCGCTTAGTAATCTATTTTTTACAATAATTCCAGCTTCAATACTATCAATCGCTGCCTTGTCTCCTTGTTTTATTAATGTTTGAATTCCTTCAAATCGAATTTGAGCGTTTTTGGTATATTCTTCATATAATTTATATTCACTAAATGTTTTCTTCCAATTAAAATAAGCAATTGATGCTTCATAAAGTATTTCAATAGCCTCAATTTTTCGTTCAGCTTGACTTAATTTCAATTGGATTTTGGCTCTTCTAAGGTCGGCCATCCTTTCGTTAATAATCAAACCTTGTCCTAGGGGAATTGAAATTCCTAAAGAAGTTAAACCTTGATTTGGAAGAGTGTTATCAGGATTTAAATAAATTCCTTCACTATTATCAAAGCCTGCTTTTATATCAATCCCATACCAAGTAGGTATTTTAAAACTGCTATTTAAAATAGAATAATATTCGTTATTTTTAAATTGTTTCTTTGAAAAATCCACCTCGATTTGAGGGTCAAATCCACCTCTAGCAATCATTAGATTAGCTTGCGCTTTATTTATTTCTAAATTGGCATTTTTAACCAATGGGTGGTATTTTTTTACATATCCAATGAACTCGTTATAGGTAAATTCTTTAGATACTAAATTTTGTCCATGTAAGTTAACCCCAATAAAAAGAAATAGGAAAAGTAGCTTTCTCATTATTTTTTTTCTTTTGCATTTATTGATGAAGGCTTATAATAATTTGGTGGGAATCCATTGAGTGTTCTCCATAGTTCAAACCAAACGGGAACATTATTCAATAGTGCAATTGTTTTTGCACCAGCTCCAATACTGAGTTGTTTTGGCCATTTAATATCATTTTCATCAGGTGCTATTAGCACTCTGTATTTTCCATTATCACTAATAAAATTCTCAATTGCAACAATTTTACCTCCAAAAGTTCCATAAGAAATATCTGGCCAGCCTGAAAATACTATTGTTGGCCATCCATCAAACCATACCCTTACCTTCTCACCTCTAGAAATCAATGGTAAATCAATCGGATTGACATAGGTTTCTACTGCAATTTCAAAGCTTGCAGGCATAATTGTAACAATAGGAGTTCCTTCTTTAATTGTTTCCCCAATCCCCGATTGTAATGCTCTATTGATATAACCACTTTGCGATGCTTTGATATAATACATGCCGTTTCTGATACTATAATTGGCATATTGATTTTCCAATTTATTTACTTGTGCTTCGGTATCGTACTGGTTACTCAAAGCTGTAAATTGGTCGCTTTCTGCTTTGGATTCTTTTTCAGAGTATTCTGCATCAATACGATTTGTTTCGACTTTCGCATTGATAAGCTCGTTTTTACTAGATAATAATTTATTTTCCTGAGTAATTATTTTAGCTTCTGCTTCTTGTAATTTCAATCTCTTTTCTTCAACATCGGTAAGTGGTTTCAAACCTTCTTTATTAAGTTGAATGGCTCGATTAAATTGAGTTGTAGCAATTTTTAATTGTGTTTTTACAGCTGCCAAATCCATACTATCACTTTTAATTTTAAAAATTGCCTGTTTGATTTTATTTCTGGCTTGCTCTTTTTTTAATTTCTTTTCAGCTATAATGGCTTTTATTTGTTCAGAAAGCGAAATTACTTTTGAGCCATAAGATTCAAATGACTGTTTTTTTGCGTTTACTTGGTTTTTTGTATTTTTAACTAAATTCGGATCCATATAATCCTCTTTTACTTCAGAAATAAAAAGGATGGTATCTCCTTTGTTTACAAAATCACCTTCTTTAACATACCATTTTTCTAATCTACCCGAAATAACACTTTGAATAGACTGCGGTCTTTGTCCTGGTTTTAAAGTAGTTACATTTCCGGTTCCAGAAATATTTTGGGTCCATGGAAGGAAAAGTGCAATTAATACCAATATAGAAACACCACCAATTATTCTATTTAATATTTTGTAATGAGGTCTATTAATTAGATTTTTAACAGTAGGGTATTTATCTAAATTTGGTAATTTTAATTTATTGTCTGATAAATTTAGCATGGTAATTATGAATTTAAATCAAGTTGAATGTTTCCTTTTTGCATGGTAATTTTTCTGTCGCATCTAGAATTCCAATATGGATTTTTAGACGAAACAATTATGCTCCAATTATTTTCTTTAGAAGTTAAGAAATCAATGATTTTATTTGCTTCTGCCTCATCCATTGTGCTTGTTGGGTCTTCAAAAAATAGCATTTTAGGTTTTCGAATGATGCTTCTAGCCAATAGAATTTTTTGTGCATTAGAAGAGGACAGTTGTTTGCTTTCAGGAAATATTGGAGTGTCTAATCCTTTAGGCAATGATTTGATAAATGTGGTTAATTGAACACTTTCTATGGCCCACT
>CALPMA020000078.1 GCA_943324545.2 Chitinophaga pinensis | reverse complement strand
GAGTAATAATTCTATAAGCTAAGCTTTCAGTATCGTAATAATATTTTACCTTCGCCATGTTTTAAAAATATGCTATTTTTGTACTTTGTAAAAATAGGTTTATAAATTTACAAAGCGTTGGAAAACAAATTTAGTAAATGTTTCAGTAGTCTAACGTTTTTTTTAACACTATTTTATGTGCCTATTCCAGCTTTGCGCTGCAAGTTCTTAGATTGAAAAACTTTTTTATAAAAACCCAGCAGGAGCTCCCTTTGGTCGCTCTGCTAACTAATAAAAAACACTTTTCAATTCCTCGAAGCTTTCCGCTACAATCTGGGGCGAAAAAGATTATTTGTTGATTTGGCATTTCGTTAATTTGAAAACCAAATAACCAAATAACCAAATAACCGAATAAACATTAAAAATGAAATCACAAGACGTAAGAAAGCAATTTCTAAACTTTTTCGAAGGCAAAGGACACTTAATTGTTCCATCAGCACCAATCGTTCTAAAGGATGATCCAACCTTGATGTTCAATAACTCAGGAATGGCTCAATTCAAAGAATATTTTTTGGGAAATGGAACTCCTAAAAGTAACAGGATTGCCGATACTCAAAAATGTCTTCGTGTTTCTGGAAAACACAACGATCTGGAAGAAGTAGGTATTGATACCTACCACCACACTATGTTTGAAATGCTTGGAAACTGGTCTTTTGGCGATTATTTCAAAAAAGAAGCTATCAATTGGGCTTGGGAATTACTAACCGAAGTCTATAAGATTCCAAAAGACATTCTTTATGTTTCTGTATTTGAGGGAAATCCTGATGAAAATGTACCATTTGACCAAGAAGCATATGATATTTGGAAAACCTTAATTTCTGAAGACCGAATTATCCTTGGAAATAAAAAAGATAATTTTTGGGAAATGGGAGAGCAAGGTCCGTGTGGTCCTTGTTCAGAAATCCATGTTGATATCCGTTCAGCAGAAGAAAAAGCAAAGATTTCAGGAAAAGAATTAGTGAATAATGACCATCCGCATGTAGTGGAAATTTGGAACAATGTATTCATGGAATTCAACCGTAAAGCAGACGGTTCACTTGAAAAATTACCAGCACAACACGTTGATACCGGAATGGGATTTGAGCGTTTGTGTATGGTTTTACAAGGTGTACAATCCAATTATGACACCGATGTATTCTCGCCAATTATCCAACATATTGAGAAAATTACAGCTGCAAAATATACTGTAAAAGCAAAAAACGACGAAGATGAAAAGATCAACATTGCGATCCGCGTAATTTCCGATCATGTTCGCGCCGTTGCTTTTGCAATAGCCGATGGACAATTGCCATCAAATACTGGTGCAGGCTATGTGATTCGAAGAATTTTGCGTCGTGCAATCCGTTACGGATTTACATTTTTAAATACCAAAGAAGCTTTTATTTTTCAATTGGTAGAAACATTAAGCGCACAAATGGGAAGTTCGTTTCCAGAAATTACAGCACAGAAAAATTTGGTAATGAATGTTATTAAAGAAGAAGAAAACTCCTTTTTAAGAACTTTAGACCAAGGATTACAATTGTTAGAGAATATAATTTCTAATTCTCAAGGCAAATTGGTTTCTGGACAAAAAGCATTTGAATTATATGACACCTTCGGTTTTCCAATTGATTTAACTGCACTGATATTAAGAGAAAGAGGTTATGAGTTAGACGAAGCAGGTTTTGATAAAGCCATGCTAGAACAAAAAACACGTTCTAGAGCTGCCTCCGAAGTTTCAACTGAAGATTGGGTAATTTTAGAAGAAGGAAATAGCGAAACTTTTGTGGGTTACGACCAAACTGAAAACGAAGTTAAAATCACTCGTTTTAGAAAAACAGACAGTAAGAAAGACGGCGTTTTATTTCAAATAGTTTTAAACAATACACCATTTTATCCAGAAGGAGGAGGGCAAGTGGGCGATAAAGGAGTTTTAGTTTCAGCTAATGAGATCATCCAAATTATTGAAACAAAAAAAGAAAATAACTTAATTGTTCATTTTTCAAAGCAATTACCCGAAAATGTAAATGCCAAATTTGAGGCTAAAGTAGATTCTGGTTTGAGAGATTTAACATCAAGAAATCATACGGCAACGCACTTAATGCACCAAGCTTTAAGAAGTATTTTGGGAACTCATGTGGAGCAAAAAGGATCTTTGGTTAATCCAAATTACTTGCGATTTGACTTTTCTCATTTTGCTAAAATGACCGAAGGAGAATTGCAACAAGTAGAAGATTTTGTAAATGCAAGAATACAAGAGCAATTACCATTAATTGAGCGAAGAAGCATTCCCTTTGCACAAGCAGTTTCAGAAGGAGCAATGGCGCTTTTTGGAGAAAAATATGGCGATGAAGTTCGTGCCATTAAATTTGGCGAAAGTATGGAATTGTGCGGTGGAATTCACGTTAAAAACACTGCTGAAATCTGGCACTTTAAAATTGTTTCTGAAGGAGCAGTTGCAGCTGGAATTCGTCGTATTGAAGCAATTACTAGTGATGCTGTGAAAACTCATTTTGCTTCTTATGAAAACACGTTGAACGAAGTGAAAGAAGCATTAAAAAACCCGCAAGATATTTTGAAAGCGGTTAATTCTTTACATGAAGAAAATGGAAAACTTACAAAGCAAATTGAGGCTTTAATGAAAGATAAAGTTAAAACTATTAAAGCAATATTAGCTTCAGAAATAAAAATAGTAAACGGAGTTCAATTTCTTGCCAAACAAGTTGATTTAGATCCTAATGGAGCTAAAGATTTGTCATATGAAATAGGGTCGCTTGGAACAAATGTATTTGTAGTTTTGGCAACAGCTGAGGAAGGAAAACCAACAATTAGCTGTTATATTTCTAAAGAATTGGTTGTTGAGAAATCTCTAAATGCTGGAAATGTAGTTAGAGAATTAGGTAAATACATTCAAGGTGGTGGTGGAGGTCAGCCATTCTTTGCAACTGCGGGGGGTAAAAACACTTCGGGAATTGCTGAAGCCCTTGAAAAAGCGATTGATTTTATTAAATAAACCCAATTAAAATTAATTAAAAACCCTTTCATTGAAAGGGTTTTTTGTTTGGTATAGCTAATTAATTAGCTTTTGCAGCTTCTTTTTGGGCTTTTTGAACTTCCTTTAAAGCTTTGTATTTATCGGCTCCTAATAATTCTTTAAGTCTACCATCTTTAGCTTTTCCGTATTCTTTTGATTTCGCAGCTTTTTCTTCATCTGAAAGTGTCGAATCTGCTTTTAACGCTTTTCCAAATGCAGAACTTTCTTCCATAATTGCTCTGTATTTTTGTTGCTCGTCATCTGATAAACCTACTGTTTCAAAAGCTTCCATCAAATCTGCTTCTTTTTTAGCTTTTGCAGCTGCTTTTTCTTCTTTAGAGAGGGTTTTTTCTTGTGGGGCTTTGTTTGCTTCTTGAGCTTGAACTCCTGTAAAAGCAAAACCAATGGCCATAATTGTAGTTAATAAATACTTCATTTTAATTTTTTTTAGTTAATTGTTACACAAATATAGATAAAAATTGATGTGGAAATAATTAATTTAAAAAATTAAGTTTAATTTAATAAATGCTTGATTTATCCATAAAATTGACAAATTAAAGTCGTAAAATTCGTAATATTGCAATCTATTTATAGACTAATAATTATGGATTTTACAACAAAAGTTCCAATTCCAAAATCAATATTTCCAATTGATTATCAAAGTAAGATACTATCTTTTGGATCTTGCTTTACAGAGAATATGGCGCGTAAATTCGATTATTATAAGTTTCAAAATTCATGCAACCCTTTCGGAATTTTATTTCATCCTTTAGCTATTGAGAATAGCATTTCTAGAATAATAAACCTTGAATTATTCGAAGAAAAGGAGTTTTTTTTTAATAATGAAAGATGGCATAATTTTGAGATACATTCCGATTTAAGTAATCCCGATAAAGAGGCGTTATTATTAGAAATTAACGATTTGTTGGTTGCCACCAATAAGCAAGTACAAGAAGCATCACATATAATTATAACCTATGGAACTTCTTGGGTTTATAGAAATATACACACCAATAAGTTAGTTGCTAATTGCCATAAAGTGCCGCAAAATAATTTTGATAAAGAATTGCTTTCAGTTTCTGATATTGAAAAATCAATTAAAAACACAATCAATTTAATTAAAAAAGTGAATCCTAATTGTAATCTTATTTTTACAATTTCGCCAGTGCGTCATCTTAAAGATGGTTTTGTTGAAAATCAAATGAGCAAAGCTAATTTAATTGCAGGGTTACATTCAGTTTTATTTTCTCAAAATACTCCTAAAAGTTATTTTCCTTCCTATGAGATTATGATGGACGAACTTCGTGATTACCGATTTTATGCGGAAGATTTATTGCACCCAAATTCAGTCGCTATTGATTACATTTGGAGACGTTTTGCAGTAAGTTTAGTTTCTGAGGATGCTTTTTTTACAATGAATGAAGTGGAAGCAATTCAACGCGATTTATCACATCGTCCATTCAATACTTCATCTGAGAGTTATAAAAAATTTCAAATCCAATTGGAAACTAAAATTAATAATATAAAATCGAAATTCCCTTTTATGAATTTTTAATTACAATTTGTTTTGTAAACTTTGCCAGCCACCACCGTTAATTGCTTCAACCCCATTTTGTTTCAAAATCGATGTCGCTTGAGAACTCCTCATTCCACTTGCACAACAAGCAATTACAGGTTTGTTTAGTTTTTTAATATCATTAATTTTACTGCCAATTTCGTTTAAGGGAATATTTTTTGCGCCTTTTATGTGTCCTCCAGCAAATTCACCTTGGCTCCTAACATCAATTACAATGGCTCCTTTATCTTTAAATTCTTGAATGCTATTTGATTTGTTTCCAAATCCAAAAAAATCTAATAATCCCATAATTTAATAATTTATTTTACAAAGGTACTTCATCATTTGAATATTTTTTTATTAAAGTTTACTTTACTTTGAAATAAATTCTACATTTGATATCACAAATATTATTGTTTTAAAACAATCAGAATGGCAACACCTTACATTAAAAATGATATTGAAAATGGAATTGCTACCATTTCCTTTTTTCATCCTGAACACAATTCGCTTCCTTCCAATTTATTGAGTGAACTAGTTGATACCATTACTAATTTAGGAGAAAATGATGCTGTTAAAGTCGTTATTCTAAAAAGTGATGGCGGAACTACATTTTGCGCTGGAGCAAGTTTTCAGGAACTTTTATCCATTGAAAATGAAGAAATGGGAAAGTTGTTTTTTTCTGGCTTTGCTAATGTTATAAATTCAATGAGAAAATGCCCAAAAATAATTATTGGATCCATTCATGGAAAAGCGGTTGGTGGCGGTGTAGGCATAGCTGCAGCAACCGATTATTGTTTGGCAACCCAATTTGCTTCAATTAAATTAAGCGAATTAACTATCGGAATTGGGCCGTTTGTCGTATCACCTGCTATTGAAAGGAAAATAGGAGTTTCTGCTTTTTCTCAATTAACATTAGATGCCAATAATTTCTATAGTGCCGATTGGGCTCAGTCAAAGGGGTTGTATAATGGCGTTTTTAGCGACAATAATGAGCTTGAAAATGCCGTAAAAACCATGGCTCAAAAAATAGCAAACTATAATCCAAGCGCATTAATAGAATTAAAAAAGGTGCTTTGGAAAGATACTGAAAACTGGGACGAACTTTTAAAAGAGAGAGCGGCAATTAGCGGAAAACTAGTTCTGTCAACTTTTACAAAAGAAGCTTTAAAGAAATTTTAAAAATAATTTTAGATAAAAAGTTCTAATCCGTTATCAATTAAATGACTCACTTCAGGTCTTTTTATTTTCAAGTTGTTTAGATACCTCAATACTTCAGTTATTGAATTATCTGCTTTTTCAAGGTGTAAAATTTCAGCTATTTCTAAACTAAGCAACCAATCATTTGGAAATTTATTAGATACAATTTTGAAAATTTCAAATGCGTTTTCTGAATTTTTTTTGTTTTCCCGAAGATTTCGAATTTCCCTATAATAAGATTCTAATTCTTCTCTTTCTGGAGTTTTTTCCACTTTTATGGTTTTGCTATTTGGCATATGAGTAATCATATCAAAACTGTTACAATCGGCAGGACCAGAAAATGCTGAAACCACTTTTTTACCTACAGCCATATCGAAAACGCCCCATTCAGGTTGGAATAAAACCGTATTTAAATGCGTTACGGTACAATTTTCAAAACTAATAATTATTATTGCCCCTTGAAGATTTCTTGATCCTGTAATTATATTTCCAGTAACTTTAATGTCTCCTTCAAACTCTAATGTAACTGTTTTTCCTTCATAAATTCCATAGGCCATTAAATCCTTTGGACTCATGTCTTCAATGGAAAGGTTGATTCCTTTTAATTTTCCAATTGGACTCCCAAAACCTGCGGTATGATAATTGGTTCCATGACCAACTAGTTCTTTTTCTCTATTGGCCAAAGCCGTTTTTCCAGTTGTTTGAACATATATAGGTTTACCATCAAATTCAATAACTTCAGTAAATACTCCTGAAATTTGTAATCCGGTACTTAGTTCAATGGTTCCTAAAGCCTTAGAATTAATCAATTTATTAATTCCTGATAATCCACCAGTTCTCAATGCCATTTTATTTGCAAATTCTTCCAAAACAAAACTAAGATGAGCAAAATCGGGAGTTACATAAAGTTGCGGTTGCGGTTTTGTAATGTCAAAACTCTGGCATGCAGCAGAAATATCATAAGGGATTTTGATTACTTTATCAGTCATACACCAGGCACTTTCGCCAATTGAAGATAATAAACCAGCACCGTAAATCTTAGGATTTTCAACGGTACCAATTAAACCATATTCAACTGTCCACCAATGTAAATTTCTAATTTGTGCCATTTCTGACATTTCAACCGATTGATTTTGAAGTTCATTTACTGCTTTTTCAGCTGCTTCAATTACCGTTTGTGAGGAATTTTCAGCTTCTTTTACTATTGAAAGTAAACGAATGGCTTCATACATTTCATAATCATAGGAAGATGAAATGGCTTTACATCCTATTTCACCAAATCGTCTTAAATATTCAGCATATTCAGGATTTGCAATAATCGGTGCGTGACCTGCGCCTTCATGAATAATATCTGGAGCGGGAGTATATTCTATGTGCTCTAATTGTCGGATATCAGAAGCGATAACCAAAACGTTATAAGCTTGAAATTCCATAAAAGCATTGGGAGGAATAAATCCATCAACAGCAACTGCTGCCCAGCCAATTTCTTTCAATATACGATTCATCCCATACATATTTGGGATATTTTCAATTTCAAGCCCAGTTTTTTCTAATCCATTTAAATAAGATTCGTGTGCTACTTGTGATAAATAGCTTACGTTTTTCCTCATTACATACCTCCAAACTGCTTGATTTATTGGAGTATAATCTGCGTAATCTTGAGGTTTGATAAATTGTTTTAAATGCGCTGGAAGTCGCTCTATTAATGGATTACTTTCAAAAGGTGCTTTCATAATTAAACCAAATAGGTTAGTGTAAATGTACTATTTTTTCAGGTTAATTTCCAATAAATAGTATCGATTTCTTATTATTTGAACTGTTATTTTATCTATTTGTCTTTATTTCAAAAAAAAAACCCACCATGACGGCAGGTTAATTTATTAGTAAATTAATTGTTTCTTACTTTTTTTCAGGTGGATATTGCGCTAATATTTTGGTTACAAATTCATTAATTCTAGCATCTTTCTCTTCCATTTTTTTTGTCAAATAACCATTTCCCTCTCCTTGCCATATAAGCTCTTTTTTAGATGCATCAATAATATCAATAAACAGGGTGCCTTCTGTAGATCTTGTTACTGTTGATTGTCCACCCCACATAAAAGGATCCCAGCCCCATCTCCAACCGAAACCCCAGTTTGAATTGAATTGATTAATGTCAACTTGTTCTTTTTCTTTAGTAAAAATAGAAATTAATATGTCAGGAGTTTCACTTTTAATTAAGCCTTTTTTAGTCATTTCACTATCAATAGCTCTAAGGATTCTTTTTTTGTCTAAATCTGAAATCTCTACCTTGTCGATTCCGCTTTTTTGAAATCCAAAAGTTTTGTACTTAGTAAAGTCTGAGTTGATATCGTAATCTGAATTCACCATTACAGAGCTACAAGAGCTCAAAAAAAGTAACATTAATACCGTAATAATTTTAATTGCTTTCATAATTATTTGATTTATTGTTAATATTAATTCAGTAATGAATCGTCAACACTATTTGGTAGGGTAACTTTTAATAAAGGTTCTGCTTCCATAGCTCTTTTTATGGCAAAAATTGCTCCTTCATTTCGGGCCCAGCTTCTTCTGGAAATTCCGTTATTGACATCCCAAAAAAGCATTGACTGTAATCTTTTTGAAGCCTCATTACTTCCGTCAAGAACCATACCAAATCCACCATTTATAACCTCGCCCCAACCAACACCTCCTCCATTGTGAATAGAAACCCAAGTGGCACCTCGGAAACTATCGCCAATTACATTTTGAATCGCCATATCGGCAGTAAAACGGGAACCATCATATATGTTTGATGTTTCACGATAAGGAGAATCGGTGCCAGAAACATCATGGTGATCGCGGCCTAAGATCACAGTTCCAATTTCCCCTTTATTTATTGCGTTATTAAATGCTTCGGCAATTTTTACTCTACCTTCAGCATCTGCATATAAAATTCTAGCTTGCGATCCTACCACCAATTTATTTTGTTGAGCCCCTTTTATCCATTGGATATTATCAGCCATTTGTTGTTGGATTTCGGTTGGTGAATTTTTCATCATTTCTTCTAAAACTTGACAAGCAATAGCATCAGTTTTTGCTAAATCTTCCGATTTCCCAGAAGCACAAACCCATCTAAATGGTCCAAATCCATAATCAAAACACATTGGACCCATAATGTCTTGAACATAACTGGAATACTTAAAATCAATCCCATTCTCAGCCATTACATCTGCTCCAGCGCGGGAAGCTTCTAGTAAAAAAGCATTTCCATAATCGAAGAAATAAGTGCCTTTTGTATTATGTTTGTTTATAGCTGCGGCATGTCTTCTCAAAGATTCTTGAACTTTTTCTTTGAATAATTGAGGATTATTTGCCATCATTTCGTTGGCTTTTTCAAATGTAATTCCAACGGGATAATAACCGCCAGCCCATGGATTGTGCAAAGAAGTTTGATCGGAACCCAAATCTATAGGTATATTTTCAACGTCAAAACGTTCCCAAATATCTACGACATTTCCTAAATAGGCAATTGAAACCACTTCTTTATCTTTAAGAGCTTTTTTGACTCTTGGAACTAAATCTTCAATATTTTCAACCACTTCATTAATCCAACCCTGTGAATGTCGAATGTGGGTAATTTTTGGATTAACTTCGGCACAAACAGTTACACATCCTGAAATATTTCCAGCTTTTGGTTGTGCGCCACTCATTCCGCCGAGACCAGAAGTTACGAATAAACCTCCTAAAGGATTTTTCTTAATTTTTCTAAATCCGTTTAATATCGTAATTGTAGTTCCGTGAACAATTCCTTGAGGGCCAATATACATGTAGCTTCCTGCCGTCATTTGTCCGTATTGCGAAACGCCTAAAGCATTCATTTTTTCCCAATCATCTGGTTTTGAATAATTTGGAATAACCATTCCATTGGTAACTACTACTCTAGGTGCCTCTTTATTAGAAGGAAATAAACCCATAGGATGACCGGAATACATAGTTAATGTTTGTTCATCGGTCATTTCAGATAGGTATTTCATTGTGAGTCGGTATTGTGCCCAATTTTGAAAAACCGCCCCATTTCCTCCGTAGGTAATTAATTCATGAGGATGTTGCGCTACATCATAATCAAGATTGTTTTGAATCATTAGCATGATTGCTTTTGCTTGGTCGCTTTTACCAGGATATTCAGAAATAGGTCGGGCATACATTTTGTAATCGGGACGCAATCGATACATATAAATACGTCCGTATTGTTCTAATTCTTCTGAAAATTCTTTTACTAAAACAGCATGATCTTTAGGGTCAAAATAACGCAAAGCATTTCTAAGCGCTAATTTTTTTTCATCATCAGATAAAATTTCTTTTCTTTTGGGAGCATGATTAATATCTGTTTCAAACACTTTAGGTTGAGGTAAAACAGTTGGTATTCCTTCTTTAATTTGATCTTGAAAAGTCATTTGTCGAATTTATTTTC
>CALPMA020000077.1 GCA_943324545.2 Chitinophaga pinensis | reverse complement strand
TATTTATTCATTTTTTTTAATTTTAAGAGCGCAAGATACAATATTGATTTATTTTTGTATTCAATTTAACTTCTATTTTAGAAAAAAATTATGAGAGTAGATAAATTTTTATGGTGTGTGAGGTATTATAAAACAAGAAATATGGTTACTGAAGCCTGTAAAAAAAATCATATAACTGTTAATGGAATTATTGCTAAGCCTTCAAAAGAAGTTTTTCCAACCGATAAAATTACTTTCAGAAAAGATCAAATCACACAAATTATAGTGGTTCTGGATATTCCCGCAAACCGTGTTGCCGCTAAATTAGTAGATATTTATCGAAAAAATGAAACTCCAATAGAAGCCTTTCAACACCTAGAATTATTAAAATTATCTAAAGAGCATTATAGAAAAACGGGAGATGGGCGTCCTACGAAAAAAGACAGAAGAGACCTCGAAGATTTTGGTAATGAAATAGAAATTTAAGGTACAATAGGAAACGGGGAATTTTTGTAAGCACCTAAATCGGGTGGCAAACTTCTGGTATTTCCCAATATGTCTTTTACAATTAAATAAGCCGCATTACCATTTGCAAAAGCGGGTGAAGTACTATTGATATTCAACTTATTCTTATTGGGATTTAAAAATTTAGGATCTTGATTTCTAATAATATTAGAATAATGACTTACATCAGTATCAAACAAATATAACGGATTTGAAGTATATTGATTGTTGGTATTATTGAATTTCAACAAGCAATTATTAAATTTATAATTAAATGAAGCACCCTCTTTTTTATCTAACAAAAGCTCTATTTGATTGGAACCATAAATGATACAATTATAAAATTCTGCTTGATTCAATGCTTTTGGTGTGATGACATCGTTATAGTTTTGATAATTACTTAATAACACAGCCACCTGTTTTGAACTTTGCCAATTGTTATTAAAAGTACAATGTTTGAACAAATAGGAACCCCCTTCTGTACAAGCCAAACTCGCTTGCCCTGCAGAGTTAATGACTAAATTAGTTCCCTCAATTTTTGCACTTCTTGAAAATAGTCCAATATTCGAACAATTGTAAATTTGAGTATTGTCTATTTTTAAAGTAGGATTAGTGGAGTTTAGTACATCGCCTACAAATAATCCAACGGTTGCATTTTTTAATGTCAAATGATTGATCTGATTGTTTACACTTCCTTGACTCATCCAAATTAATCCCCATTGTCCTGGAACATCTGAAAACCCAGGTTCTAATCGGTCACC
Source organism: Chitinophaga pinensis (assembly GCA_943324545.2). Taxonomy (GTDB): domain Bacteria; phylum Bacteroidota; class Bacteroidia; order Flavobacteriales; family Flavobacteriaceae; genus Flavobacterium. The sequence goes on along the minus strand of CALPMA020000077.1, from coordinate 9,065 downwards.
TTCAAAAACCACCTCTTTTTCAAGCGCAGCGGTTGATGACGGTTGGCCATTAATTTTTAAAGTCCCACCATTTCCTACAATAATACCTGAATTAGCATGAAAATGAATTCGCGCTCCAGGATCAACATTGAGCGTTTCGCCATTTGGAATTCCTGCATAACCATAGATAACATAAGGCTTAGTATTGGTCCAGCGGTATTCGTCATTATTTGAATTATGATCTAATATAAACCCGTAAATTTGGTCTTGACCAAATGTTAGTGATTCATAACTAACCGCTCCAGTGGTAGCATCAACATATTTTTGAGGGTATAAAAAAATAGCATCTTGAATAAGGGTGACTAATTCTACTTTTTGTAAAGCTGTCCCTGATCCAAATTGAATTTGATCGGTATATAAAAAATCGGTAGGGTTTGCATCAATAATTCCAGCAGTAGTTTCTATAAAAACATACATACTGTCTTTAGCTAATAGTTCTACATTTTTGAATATTTTTCCATTTTCACCTCGCATTCCGTCAATGGTCATTCTGTATTTTGATTGCGCACCTTTTCCTAATTGTATATTTGGAATGAGTATATCGTTATTACTTTTATTGTACACTTTTAATGTGTAAGTGCTTGATCCTATATTTGTAAAAACAGTGTCTAAATAAATGGTGTCTTTGGAAAAACGTAATTCTCCATTACTAGGTTCAAATGCAAAATCCTTTCTACAAGAGGTCATCGATAATAGTAATCCAGATAAAAGCAAAAATAGAAGTTGGCGCATTACTTATGATTTTTTGTAAAAATAGGGATTAATTTATAATTATTAATTTCATTCAGATACAAATAACGAAAAATTAATTGAATTAGTTTAAAGTATATTTAACAAATCCAATCAAAATCAGAATTATTTTATTGTCAAATAATAATGTGTTATTTTTACAAAAAAAAAATGACTTTCGATAAAGATAGAATAATTGCAATGTGTAATGATTTTTCAAAAAACACATTGATGGATACCTTAGAAATTGAATATATTGATGCTGGGGAAGGATTTTTAGTTGCTAAAATGCCTGTAAATCCTAGAGTTCATCAACCGATGGGGTTGTTGCATGGCGGTGCAACTGTTGCCTTAGCAGAAAGCGTTGGTTCAGCTGCTTCAATGATGTTTATCAATCCTGAATTAAGTGAAGTTCGTGGAATTGAAATTTCTGCAAACCATCTAAAAAGTAAAAAAGAAGGTATTGTTTATGGAACTGCTAGAATAATTCACCAAGGTCGTTCCATTCATTTATGGGAAATTAAAATTACTGATGAAGCCGGAAAAATGATCTCTTTATGTAAACTTACAAATATGGTTTTGCCTAAAAAAGTTAGAAACAGTAAATAAAAATGAATGAATTTTTAAATATAGTAAAACAGCATTTTCAGCAGAATTTACCCTTTGTAATTTATAAAAAGCCAAACTCTCAATTAATTAAAGGCCTTTTTCAAAATGATAGAAAACTTAATATCAGTGATAATTTGTCGGAAACTGGTTTTATTTTTACTTCATTTGATGGAATCAATAAAATATTAATTCCTAAAAATAATTCTCAAGATATTACTGTTGATTTCATTCCTGAAATAGTCCCTTTATTTCCCAAAATAGAATCCCAAATAAATGAAACAGTCAAAAATAATTTCGAATTTTTAGTCTCAAAAGCAATTCAAGAAATTGAAAATGGCACATTTTCAAAAGTAGTTTTATCACGAAAAGAGATAATTGATTTGTCTAATTTCGATTTAAATTCGTTCTTTGTTAAATTAGTAAATAGTTATCCAGATGCCTTTACCTATTGCTGGTTTCACCCAGAAATCGGATTGTGGATTGGTGCAACCCCGGAAATATTATTAACAGTAAATGGAAATAAATTTCAGACGGTAGCTTTGGCTGGAACCCAATTGTTTAAAGGTTATGAAGAAGTATTATGGCAAAAAAAAGAAAAAGAAGAACAGCAATTTGTAACCGATTATATCATAAACATTATTAGTAAATCTATTTCTGAAGTTCAAATTTCAACACCAGAAACCATAAAAGCCGGAAATTTATTACATCTTAAAACCGTTATTCAAGGAACATTTGATAAAAATACTAATCTTAATGATTTAGTGTTACTTTTACATCCTACGCCTGCAATTGCTGGTTTACCAAAGTTAAAGGCTATTAATTTCATTAATGAAAATGAAGGTTATAATCGAGAATATTATTCTGGTTTTTTAGGTGAAATTAATTTTAATGATAATTCTGCAACCGATTTATATGTAAATTTACGTTGCATGCAAATTAATATCAATACTGAGATAAATAAAGCTCATTTATATATTGGATGCGGAATTACAAAAGACAGCATCCCCGAAAAGGAATGGTTTGAAACCGTAAATAAAGCAATGACTTTAAAAAATGTACTACTATGAAATTAGATATACTTGCCTTTGGAGCTCATCCTGACGATGTAGAATTAGGTTGTTCAGGCACACTAGCTAAAGAAATTTCTCTCGGAAAAAAAGTCGGAATCATCGATTTAACTAGAGGTGAATTGGGCACACGAGGATCTGTAGAAATTAGAAATAAAGAATCGGAAGCTGCTTCTGAAATTCTTGGAATTGCAGTTCGTGAAAACTTAGACATGCGAGATGGATTTTTTGTTAATGATGAAATTCACCAATTGAAAATCATCGAAATGATTAGAAAGTACCAGCCAGAAATTGTTATTTGTAATGCCGTAGACGATCGACATATTGATCATGCCAAAGGGAGTAAGTTAGTTTCTGATGCCTGTTTCTTATCTGGATTAGTTAAAATAAAAACCTTATCCAACAACTTTCCACAAGAGGTTTGGCGTCCAAAATTAGTTTATCACTACATTCAATGGAAGAATATTGAACCTGATTTTGTGGTTGATATTTCTAATTTTATTGACAAAAAAGAAGCGGCTATTTTAGCCTACAGATCTCAGTTTTATAATCCAAATTCCAACGAGCCCATAACCCCTATTGCAACCAAAAACTTCTTAGATAGCATCCACAATCGCTCTCGCGAATTAGGAAGATTAGTTGGTACAGAATATGCTGAAGGTTTTACTGTAGAAAGGTATTTGGCTGTCAATAGCTTAGGAGATTTGATTTAATTATTTATTTTTTTCCTTTGTAAAACAAAAACTTTTGCCATATATTTGCACTCGTTAAAAATGGTGGTTGTAGCTCAGCTGGTTAGAGTATTGGTTTGTGGTGCCGAGGGTCGCCGGTTCGAACCCGGTCAGCCACCCAGAAATGCATAAGCTTCGAAGTAATTCGGAGCTTTTTTTGTATCCAATATCAATCAAATAGTATAATTTTGAAAGATATAATTTAACTATTTTTGTAATTATAAAATGACAATTTGAGAACCTCAATTCATAAGGAAATTTCTAAAACTAAGTTGTTTAAATCGCAACTTTTAACTTGGGCACAACAGTTCCGAGAAGTTGTTTTTTTAGATAGCAATGACTATCCTCAGAAATATTCAAATTACGATTGTATTCTCGCCGTTGATGCTTTTACTTCAATTACAACAGATTATCACAACGCTTTTGAAGATTTAAAACAATACCACCAAACCTCGAAAGATTGGATTTTTGGTTATTTAACCTATGATTTGAAAAACGATACCGAAGAATTAAACTCGTTAAATTATGACGGATTGCAATTTCCTGATTTGTTTTTCTTTCAGCCTAAGAAATTGTTTTTGCTTAACAATAATCAACTGGAGATTCAATATCTTAATATGTGTGATGATGAAGTAGAAGAGGATTTTGATTCAATTCTAAAGACTACAATTTCTAATTCTGAAATTTTAAATCCAATTGAAATTAAACAACGTATTTCTAAAGATTTATATCAGGAAAAAGTTGCAAAAATGCTTGAATACATTAATAAAGGCGATATTTACGAAGCCAATTTCTGTATGGAATTTTATGCTGAAACAGACATTAATCCGCTTGATAAATATTTTTTATTAAATGATATTTCTAAACCTCCTTTTGCTACTTTTTTAAAGAATAGCACCCATTTTTTACTTTCTGCAACTCCTGAGCGATATTTGAAAAAAGAATATAATAAAATTATTTCTCAACCAATTAAAGGTACTTCAAAACGATATTCTGATTTTGATAAAGATCAAATTTCTAAGAACAATCTCGCTTTAAATCCTAAAGAACGCTCAGAAAATATTATGATTACCGATTTGGTAAGAAACGATTTGTCTCGAACCGCTAAAAAAGGATCAGTTGAAGTAGAAGAATTATGTGGTATTTATTCTTTCTTACAAGTGCATCAAATGATTTCAACTATAACTTCAATTATTGACGATAAATATTCTGCTTTAGATGTAATTAAGAATTCTTTTCCGATGGGAAGTATGACTGGAGCACCCAAAATTTCTGCTATGAATATTATTGAAGAATTGGAAGAAACCAAACGTGGATTGTATAGCGGAAGCGTCGGTTATTTCAGTCCAAATGGCGACTTCGATTTCAATGTTGTCATCCGAAGTATTCTTTATAATAGTAAAAATAATTATGTTTCTTTTTCTGTTGGAAGCGCCATAACTGCCTTGTCAATACCAGAATTAGAATATGAAGAATGCCTTTTAAAAGCCGACGCAATGATTAAAGTGTTGAATAGTAATTAGTTTTCGTTTTACTTTATTCCTCAATTTAAAATAACTATTTTTGAATATGATTGAAAAATTCCAATCTCATCTTTCCAATAATTTTCCGTTTTTAATCGGAAAAAAATTATTATTGGCAACAAGCGGTGGGTTGGATAGTATGGTGATGGCTCATTTATTCAAGTCATTAAAATTTGAATTTGCATTAGCACATTGTAACTTTCAATTGCGTGGAAATGAAAGTCTTGAAGATCAATTCTTTGTTCAAAATTATGCTGATGCCAATGCCATTAACGTTTTTATCACCCAATTTGATACTCAATCTTTTGCCAACGATTATAAACTTTCAACCCAAGTTGCAGCCCGTGAATTAAGATACAACTGGTTTTATGAATTACTTGAAACTCAAAAATACGACTACATTTTAACAGCGCATCAGGCCGATGATACTATTGAAACATTCCTAATTCATCTTATTCGTGGCTCCGGATTGGATGGATTTACTGGAATTCCAGCTCAAAATGAATCGGTTGTCCGTCCGTTATTGTCATTTAGTCGGGAAGAAATAGCAAGTTATGCTGCTGCAAATGGAATTCTGTGGCGCGAAGACAGTAGTAATGCTTCGGATAAATATTTACGCAATAAAATTCGTCACGATATAGTGCCTCTATTAAAGGAATTAAACCCTAGTTTTTTAACTTCCTTTCAAAACACACAAAAATATTTGAATGAAGCGCAAGCAATGCTTGAAGATGCGACAAATATGATTTATCAACAAGTGGCAACCGAGAGGAATGATGAGATTCATTTCAATATTGAAAAACTCAAAATCCTACCCAATTATAAATCCTATTTGTATAAATGGTTTAAAGAATATGGTTTCTCGGCTTGGGAAGATATTTATGAATTAGTTGATTCTCAGTCAGGAAAACAAGTGTTTTCGTCAGAATTCCGACTTATTAAAGACAGAAATACTTTGATTTTAGTACCAATTATTGAAAAGGAATCCTCAGAAGTTTATTACATTGAGGAAAATCAAAGAGAAGTTAATTATCCCATAAAACTTACTATTTCAAATCAAAATTTCCTTTCAAATACTGATAATTCCATTATATTTGTAGACGCTGACAAATTAAATTTTCCATTAGTATTAAAAAGATTTGAAGAAGGGGCCGTATTTAGTCCTTTTGGAATGAATGGAAAGACAAAGAAAGTGAGCAAACTTTTCAAAGATGAGAAATTGTCGCTTTTGCAAAAGGAAAATACATGGATTTTATATTCAAATGAGGACATTGTTTGGGTAATTGGAATTCGACAAGATGATAGATTTAAAATCGATACTAATACAAAAAATAGCTTACAAATAGCCTTAAAATAATGAAGAAATTACTTTTTATACTTATTGCTTTTTTGGTTTTTTACAATGGATTTTCACAAATTTTAGATCCTGTAAAATGGAAATCTAAAACAGAAAAAATTTCAGAAAATGAATTTAATTTAATCCTTGAAGGAAAAATTGATGCCGGATGGCATTTATATTCACAGTTTACACCAGAAGGAGGCCCAATTCCACTTGAAATTCAATACACTGAAAGTGTAGGTAATTATGAATTGGTTGGTAAAACTAAAGAAAGTAAAACCAAAAAAGAATTCAATCCCGTTTTTGAAGTAGATGAAATTTTCTTTGAACACAAAGTAGTTCTAACCCAAAAAGTAAAGATATTAAACTCAAAAGTTTCGACTATTAAAGTGGTTATTGACTATCAAACTTGCAAAGAGGTTTGCATTAACCAAAATAAGAAATTCGTTTTTGAAATCCCTAAAATAATAGAAAATGAAGAAGTTTCTGTAGTTAAAGACGCGGTTTTAGTTGATACCAATTCTTCTTCTAAATCAACTTCGACAGAAATAAAAACTCAAATACCAACACCAAAAGAACCTAAAAAGGAAGATGAAAAAGGGTTATTTTCAATCTTTCTGATCGCTTTTTTATCTGGATTTGCAGCGCTTTTAACGCCTTGTGTATTTCCAATGATTCCCATGACGGTAAGTTTTTTTACAAAGCAAAGTAAAAACAAAGCACAAGGAATTAGAAATGCAATTATTTACGGAATTTCTATCATTTTAATTTATGTTATTTTAGGGTTGTTAGTCACTTGGATCTTTGGTGCAGATGCCTTGAATGCTTTATCTACCAATGTTTGGTTTAATTTACTATTCTTTGGATTATTAGTATTTTTCGCAGCTTCATTTTTAGGTGCTTTTGAAATTATGTTGCCTAATTCATGGGCCAACAAAGTCGATCAACAAGCGGATAGAGGAGGAATAATTGGAATTTTATTCATGGCATTGGCTTTAGCTATCGTTTCTTTTTCTTGCACTGGACCAATTGTTGGAACTCTATTAGTGGAGGCCGCTTCAAAAGGCGGAATAGCTCCTATAATAGGAATGTTCGGATTTTCATTGGCTTTAGCTTTACCATTTATGCTTTTTGCAATGTTTCCGGGATGGTTGAATTCCTTACCAAAATCAGGGGGTTGGTTGAATACGGTTAAAGTAGTATTGGGATTTTTAGAATTGGCTTTAGCCTTTAAATTCTTATCCAATGCCGATTTGGTTTTACAATTACATTTGTTAGAACGTGAAGTATTTATCGCCATTTGGATTGCCATATTTGGAACTTTAGCGCTTTATTTATTCGGTAAAATCACTTTACCACATGATAGCCCGTTACCGTATATTTCTGTTGGAAGATTATCCTTGGGGTTATTGGTTTTATCATTTACAGTTTATTTAATCCCAGGACTTTGGGGAGCTCCCTTAAAATTGATCAATGCATTTCCACCTCCAATGGAATATAGTGAAAGTCCATTCGGTATAGGTCAAAACGCTGCAACAGTAACCAAAGAAGCTTTACCAGAAGGCGCAAAATACGGACCTCATGGAATTGTTGTGTTTGATGATTACGATAAAGGATTGGCTTATGCCAAATCAGTAAACAAGCCAATAATGCTAGATTTTACAGGGTTTGCCTGTGTGAATTGTAGAAAAATGGAAAATACCGTTTGGGGTGAAACACCAATTTTACCCATTTTAAAAAATGACTTAGTTTTAATTTCATTGTATGTTGACGATAAAAGAGAATTACCAAAAGACCAACAAGTAAAATCAGCCACGGGAGAATCACTTGAAACGATAGGTGATAAATGGACTGATTTAATGATTTCTAAATACAAAACGAATACGCAACCTTTGTATGTAATCACTGATTTGGAAGGAAACAATTTAAATTCAACAACCCCAACAATCAGTTACACACCCGATGTGGCTGCTTATGGCGCTTGGTTAAAAGAAGGAATTTCTAATTTCAAAAAGTGATCCCGAATTATAATTGATTGAGGTAATTAAAATTAATCTGTTTCTTCTAAAGTAAATATTTCATCTACAGTTTTTTCAAAAAAACGTGCTAGTTTTAATGCTAATATAGTTGAAGGAGCATATTTACCTTTTTCCATAGCATTTATAGTTTGCCGACTAACCTCAATTTCTTTTGCTAAATCTTCCTGAGAAATATTTTTTATAGCACGAAGTACTTTTAAATTATTCTTCATCGTTGCTTGATTTATTTAATTTGTAAATCATAAAATGAAATCGGATAATAAAGAAAAGTAGCATTGCAAAAACATTTGCAAGTAAAACATTAAAATATTCAAAACCATAAATTACTAATGTTGCAATTATCATTAAAATGAAGTTTAAATAAGTTGCCCAAACTAAACTTTCATATCTAATCTTTGAAATGAATTCGTCTTCATTTTTTGTTTTTGAAAAGCTTATTAAAATCGCGCCAACGATTATTAAAACTATTAGAATTTCATCTAAAACTCCATTTTCTATTATTGTAAAAAATTTGTTTTCTGACAAAAATTGATCACTGTAAAACGCAAAAACATTCATTTTAAAATAATTGCCAAAATCAATACCTGAAATAAATAGTATCAAACCTGCAAATAAACTTGGTACAAACAAAATCCAACCGAATTTTTTGTATTTGTTTGGAAATAAAAAATGTGTTTTCATAATATATTAGTTTTAAATTATTTTCAAAAGTAATACTATTTTTACAATATGTAAAGTTTATTTTACTAAAAGTTAAGTTTATTTAACAAAGTTAATATTTATAGGTATTATTTTGCTATTCCAATTAGATTATCGGTACTTTAGACGAATATAAAATATACGCCATGTTAGTAAAAGTTTTTGGAAGTGCCGTTTTCGGTGTGGAAGCCACGACAATAACTGTAGAAGTAAATATCGATAAAGGGATTGGATACCACCTAGTAGGTTTACCTGATAATGCCATTAAAGAAAGTAGCTACCGAATTGCT
>CALPMA020000076.1 GCA_943324545.2 Chitinophaga pinensis | reverse complement strand
TTGTGTTACCATTACACCATAGACCAATTCCATTGCTTTAAAGCGAGTGCAAAATTAAACGAAATTTTAAGTTTCACAAATTTTTTACCTAAAAATAATTAAAAATAAATATTTAGCATTTCTTTAAGCAAAAAAACATTTTCTTTGTAAATCAAAAAAAGTAAATTTCATACCGTATATATGACAAACTTCAATTTTAATAAATGGAATACCATTTTAGGTTGGATCACATTTGCAATAGCATTAACCACTTATACATTAACTGTAGAGCCAACCATGAGTTTTTGGGACTGCGGAGAATACATTGCTACAGCTGCTAAATTAGAAGTAGGTCACCCTCCTGGAGCTCCTTTATATCAGATGATTGGAGCCTTTTTTGCTCTATTTGCAATTGATGCAGAACACATCGCTTTAATGGTAAATATGATGTCGGTATTTTCAAGTGCGTTTACCATTTTATTTCTTTTCTGGTCTTCAACTTTATTAATAAGAAAAATAGTTAATTCCGTTGCAAATTCAAATGATTACGAAGGTTCAAACGAGCCGATCTCAAAAAATAACGCGATTGTAATTCTTGGGAGTTCATTTATTGGTTCCTTAGCTTTCACCTTTTCTGATAGTTTTTGGTACAACGCCGTTGAAGCTGAGGTTTATGCCATGGCAACTTTATTTATTGCGTTGCTATTTTGGCTTGGATTGCGATGGGAACAAGACATGAATACCCCTCGCGGAAACAGATGGTTGCTATTAATTTCTTTGATTGTAGGACTGTCATTTGGAGTTCACTTCATGGCACTATTGACTATTCCGGCTATTGGATTCTTGTATTTCTTCAAAAATTATAAAACCGTTACCCTTAAAAATTTCATTATTGCTAATGTGGTTGTGGTGGCCGTTTTACTATTTATATTCAAATTGTTATTGCCATGGACAATGGCGTTTTTTGGTAAAGCAGAAATATTTATGATTAATAATCTTGGATTACCTTTTGATTCCGGTACTATTTTCGTCACATTATTTTTAATCGGGCTGTTTTATTATGGAATAAAATACACGAAATCTAGAGGTTATGTACAAATAAACACTTTGATTTTGTGTGTATTATTTATCTTCATTGGCTTTTCAACTTGGATGATGTTGCCTATTCGTGCTAATGCAAATACCGTAATTAATGAAAATAAGCCATCGGATGCGGCAGAAGTTTTAGCCTATTATAACAGAGAACAATATGGCAATAATCCATTGTTTTACGGCCCTCAATATTCTGATACTTTCGCCGGATTAGATAAAGAAACTCCATATTTAGATAAAGCACCCAACTATGAAAGAGATTATAAAACTGGGAAGTATATTATTACCAACAATTATAAAAATGCCGAACAAAACAGTGATGACAATCAAAAAGCATTTTTACCTCGTTTATGGAGTACGGAACACGTAGAGAATTATATGGATTTTACACATCCCTTAGAATTCAGAATGAATCCAAATTATGCTTATGAAGAAGAGTTAGGTGCCTATGGAATTGATATCGATAATCTCTCAGAAGAAGATGTTGCAAAAGCAAGTGCTCAATTAAGAAATGAAGTTGAAAAAACTGTTAATGAGTTCAGAGCTGCCTTCGCTTCAAAAAAAGTAGATAACGGAGATTACATTACTTTTTTAAAGACTTATGGTGATTACCTAATTATTGAAAAACCTTCGGTTGCGGACAACTTTGGCTTTATGTTTGAATACCAATTTGGTTACATGTATTGGAGGTATTTAATGTGGAATTTTACAGGTCGTCAAAATGACAATCAAGGAAATTATGATTTGGTAGACGGGAATTGGTTAAGTGGAATTGATTTAATTGATGAGTTCCACCTTGGGCCTCAATACGATTTGCCATCGGATACAATTAATAATAAAGGTAGAAATGTATATTTTTTTATTCCATTTTTACTAGGTTTAATTGGACTTTTGTATCATGCTTACAAAAATCAAAAAAGCTTTTATGTGCTTTTAGTATTATTTTTATTCACTGGACTGGCACTAAAAGTTTATTTAAATGAAAGACCTTTTGAACCTCGTGAAAGAGATTACGCATTAGTAGGTTCCTTTTATGTTTTTGCAATTTGGATTGGAATTGGGGTTTATGCCATTTATGATATTCTTAAAAATTACCTACAACCAAAATTTGCTGGACCTATTGTATTAACAACTACAATGCTTTGCGCTCCTTTGCTAATGGCTTCTCAAAATTGGGATGATCATAATCGTTCTGGGAAATTTACCGCTATTGCATTAGCAAAAAACTACCTTAATTCATGCGATAAAAACGCTATTTTATATACCATTGGCGATAACGATACTTTCCCACTTTGGTATGCGCAAGAAATCGAGAACATTCGAACTGATATTAAAATAGTTAATACTAGTTTGTTCATGACGGATTGGTATATCGATCAAATGAAGTGCAAAACCAACCAATCTGATGGTTTACCAATTTCGTTTACCCACGATCAATACGTTGGAGATAAATTAGATTATGTAGTTTACAATCAATTAACCGATACTCGTTGGGATATTAAAAATTTTATGGAATTTGCTAAAAGTGAGGACCCTAAAACAATTGTAGACATGCCAAATGGTCAAAAAGTGCATTTTTATCCTACAAACAAAATCCGATTGTTAATTGATAAAAACAATATCATTAAAAATAAAGTAGTGAATCCAAAATTATATGATTCTATTGTTCCTTATATAGATATAGATATTAAAGGAAGAGCAATCTATAAAAACCGACTAATGATGTTGGATATTCTAGCAAATAATAATTGGAAAAGACCTATTTATTTTTCACCAGGTAGTTTCGGCGATGATGATTACTTGTGGATGAAAGATTACCTTCAATTAGATGGAATGGTTTATAAACTAGTCCCAATTAAAACTTCGGTTTCTAAAGATGCTAGCCAACATGATATGGGATGTATTGATTCTGACGTTATGTTTAATTTGGTAAAAAAATGGGATTGGGGTAATGGTGATAGTCCAAATATTTATCACGACCCAGAAACTAGGAGAAATAGTATTTCATATAGAACAAATATGTCCAGGTTAATGGAGCAATTGATTAATGAAGGAAAATTTACGCAAGCAGAAGAAATCATTGATCTTGGTATGAAAAAAATGCCAATAAGATATTATGATTATTATACAATGGTTGAGCCATTTGCAAGTGGTTATTATGCAATTGGCAAAAAGGAAAAAGCTAGAAAACTATTAACGGAACTTTCTGCTAAATACCAAGAACAATTGAAATATTTCAGCAACTACAAGCCTTCAGAATTGGGAGCTGTGGCAATGGAAGTGGTGACCAATATTGAAAGATACAGAAGTTTATTGACTGTAATGAAAGACAGTAAAGATCTAGAATTTTACAATGAAAATAGAAAAGTGTTCAATATGTACAATCGCTTATTCAAACTTTTTGACAGGGATAATGAATAAAAAAAAGTAAAAAAAATATAATTTAAATGAAAAATAGGGTTTTATTTTTCATTTTAGGTGTAATAAAAGTTAGGAAATTGTTTTTTTTGTCCTAAATTTGATCTTGAACCAAGCTAATAATTGTGTTAGCATCAAGTTCTCCAGATTGTCTCCAAACCATCTGTCCTTGTTTGTAAATCATTAAAGTAGGAAGTCCTTTAATTCGTAAAGCATCAGCTAATTCTTGATTTTTATCAACGTCAATTTTTATCACTTTTGCCTTGTCACCAAGGGCTGCAGCCACATCTCTAATAACAGGATGCATGGAAACTGATGGCTCGTTCCATTCTGTGTAAAAATCAATTAGCACAGGTAATTGAGTATTTATAAGTTCTCCAAATTTTGACATAAAACCAAAAATTTAAATATAATTTAGACTTCTAAATAGAGATTATAGGTTACAAATATAAGGATTTTGACAAATTACACTGTATATTTTCCTTTTTTTAGTTCTATAACTGTAATTTCTGGCATAATTCCAACGCGCCCAGGATAGGCGTGAAACCCAAATCCTCTATTTACATAAACGTATCTTCCTTTATTTTCGTATAATCCAGCCCATTGTTTATAGATATATTGCGCCAAACTCCATTTAAAATATCCTGGAATTTCTATTCCAAATTGCATTCCATGTGTGTGTCCCGACAAAGTTAATTGAAAATTTTTCTCATGGTTTTTAACTTCATATTCCCAATGGGAAGGGTCGTGACTCATTAATATTTTGAATTCGTCCTTAGTTAAATTAGCGGAAGCCTTATTTATATCACCTACTTTTTTAAAATTATTACCCCAATTTTCAACTCCTATCAATGCAATTTTATCATCCTCTTTTTCAATGAAAGTATGTTCGTTCAATAACAATTTAAAATCAATTTGACCATATAAATCTTTTATTGCCTCAAAATTTTCATCCTTAGCTTCTGGAGAAGGCCAAGTTACATATTCGCCATAATCATGATTTCCAAGTACTGAAAATTTTCCATATTTATGTTTTTTTATTCTTTTAAAGGTGTCAATCCAAGGATGCATTTCTTTAGCGTGGGTATTCACAATGTCCCCTGTAAACAAAATCATATCCGAATTTTGCTCGTTTATTAAATCAATAGCATAATTTATTTTATCAGGATTATCGAAACTACCGCTGTGAACATCTGAAATTTGAGTAATGGTAAATCCATCAAAAGCATCTGGTAAATCAGGAAAAAATAGTTGTTGCTTAATGACTTTATAATTGTACTTGCCAAATGTCATTCCGTAAATTAAGGATGAAAATGGAATTGCTGCCAACCCCAAAACAATTTGACTAACAAATTTTCTTCTTCCTGGTATAAATCTAATGTCTTTATTATAATTTGAAAAATAATTTGAAGTCCCAATAAATATGCGGTAAACATCTTCAAAAAGCAATAATAAAGATACTAAGAATTTAGGAATCAAAACTAAAAATAACAATCCTAAAGTGATCATAGTCATTTTGGTTTGACCTACACTTCTATCAAATTTTGTAAATTGATAAAAAACAAATAAAATTGCTGATAGTGATATAAAAATATACCCTGTCAAAACCCATCTTACTTTTGTGATTGTTTTTATAGCTTGAAATGCATAAAGCTCTATTAATAAAACTAGAATAAATAAAATCAGTAATCGAAACGCCATTCAAAAAATTTTACACAAAATAACGAATAAATTAAACAATTGTAACTTCAATTAAATAAAAATTAACTTGAAATGTATTCTTTAAATTTCGATTGATTATTTTTACAAATTAAATTACACCTTATAATATATGTCTGCTCAAAAACGATTATTTCTATTAGACGCTTATGCATTAATTTTCAGAGGATATTATGCCTTTATAAAAAACCCTAGAATCAATTCTAAAGGTCTCGATACTTCCGCAATAATGGGTTTCATGAATTCATTGATGGATGTAATTAAAAGGGAGAAACCTGATCATTTGGCGGTAGCATTTGATAAAGGAGGAAGTGATTTACGAAATGATATTTTTCCCGAATACAAAGCCAATAGAGACGCAACCCCAGATGCTATAAAAATTGCTGTTCCTTATATCCAAGAATTATTAAAAGCGATGCACATTCCTATTATTGAAGTTGAAGGATATGAAGCTGACGATTTAATAGGTACCATTGCAAAACAAGCCGAAAAACAAAATTATAAGGTTTTCATGGTTACCCCCGATAAAGATTTTGCCCAATTAGTTTCAGATAATATTTTTATGTACAAGCCAGCAAGAATGGGTAATGGAATTGAAATATGGGGAATTCCTGAAGTGCTTGAGAAATTTGAAATTGTAAGACCTGAACAGGTTATTGATTTTTTGGGAATGATGGGCGATGCAGCCGATAATATTCCTGGACTTCCTGGTGTAGGCGAAGTAACCGCGAAGAAATTTTTGAAAGAATTTGGCACAATGGAAAATTTGTTAGCTAATACCGATAAACTTTCAGGAAAAATGAAAGACAATATTGAAGCCAATAAAGAAAAAGGAATATTATCAAAAAAATTAGCCACTATCCTTTTAGATTGCCCTGTAGTATTTGATGAAAATGATTATGAATTATCCACTCCGGATGTATCAAAAACAGATGCCTTATTCAATGAATTAGAATTTAGAAGAATGGCAGAACAATTTGATGTGATCTTCAAAAAAGGAGGAGCTCCTGCACTGCTAAATCAAATTGATGAAGCCAAATTATACAAAAAACCACAACCAAAAAACGAAGATCAATTTGACCTTTTTGGAAGTGCCCTTTTTGATGAAACTTCGGACGAAGCTCGCCATCAATATTATAACTCTTTAGAAAATACGGAACATTTTTATCAAACTATTCAAGGAGAATTAGCGTTAAAATTACTTTTGCAAAATTTACAAAATCAAACTTCTGTTTGTTTTGATACTGAAACAACAGGCCTTGATGCTTTGCATGCCGAATTAGTTGGAATTTCATTTTCTTATGAAAAAGGAAAAGGATTTTATGTTCCCTTCCCAGAAAATCAAGTAGAAGCAACTGCATTAATAGAAAAATTCAGACCCTTTTTTGAAAATGAAGCCATTGAAAAAGTGGGTCAAAACCTGAAATACGATTTAAAAATTCTTTCCAATTATTCGATCCAAGTCAAAGGTAAATTGTTTGACACGATGATCGCGCATTACTTGATTAATCCTGATATGCGCCATAATATGGATATTTTATCGGAAACTTATTTAAAATATTCTCCAAAATCCATTGAAGATTTAATTGGTAAAAAAGGAAAAAATCAGCTTTCAATGCGAGACGTACCTTTGGAAGAGATAAAAGAATATGCCGTTGAAGATGCCGATGTAACTTTGCAATTAAAAGAAAATTTTACCATTGAATTAGATAAAAACGAGACTAAAAAACTCTTCGACGAAATTGAAATTCCATTGGTAAAAGTATTGGCAGCAATGGAAAAAGAAGGGATTCGAGTAGATGTAGATTTCTTAAAATCGTTATCTTACGATTTAGGAAATGATATTCAAAAACTGGAAACTACCATATATGAAATTGCAGGGGAAAAATTCAATTTGGCTTCACCAAAACAATTAGGAGACATTTTATTTGACAAATTAAAAATTGGCGGCGCAAAACAAAAAAAGACAAAAACAGGCCAATATGCAACTGGCGAAGAAATATTAAATTACTTAGTTAACGAACATGAAATTGTAAAAGCAATTCTTGATTGGCGACAATTAGTTAAGTTACAAAACACCTATGTTGACGCTTTACCAAATCAAGTTGACTTGGTTACCCACCGAATTCATACCGATTATATGCAAACTGTTGCTGCAACAGGAAGGTTGAGTTCTAATAATCCAAACTTACAAAATATCCCAATTCGAACTGAGCGAGGGAGGCAAATTAGAAAAGCATTTGTGGCTCGTAATGAAAATTATACTTTAGTTTCTGCCGATTATTCTCAAATAGAGCTTCGTATTATTGCGGCTTTAAGCGGTGAGGAAAACATGATTCAGTCTTTTCAAAAAAATGAAGACATCCATAAAGCAACGGCTTCAAAAGTTTTCAATGTGCCTTTGGAAGAAGTGACACGCGAACAAAGAAGTCATGCAAAAACAGTGAATTTTGGAATTATTTACGGTGTTTCTGCTTTTGGTTTGAGCAATCAAACCTCCCTTTCCAGAGCTGAAAGTGCTGCTTTAATAGAAGCCTATTATCAAACATATCCAATTTTAAAATCCTATATCAATAATCAAATTCAATTTGCAAGAGAAAACGGTTACGTGCAAACTATTCTCGGAAGACGTCGTTATTTAAAAGATATCAACTCGCAAAATGCTATTGTTCGCGGTGGTGCTGAAAGAAACGCGGTGAATGCTCCTATTCAAGGAAGTGCAGCCGATATCATAAAAATTGCCATGATAAATATTCACGAAAAACTAACCAGCGAAAATTGGAAAAGTAAAATGCTTTTGCAAGTGCATGATGAGTTAGTTTTTGATGTTCACCTTTCTGAATTGGAGAAAATCAAACCCATGATAAAGCAGGAAATGGAAAATGCAATTACTTTAAAAGTGCCTTTGATTGTTGAAATTGGAGAGGGCAACGATTGGTTGGCAGCACATTAATTATATTCATATTCAATAAAAAATTTATGTCAACAATTTCACTTTCAGAAAAATCTATAAATAATATTAAGTCCATTACAAATAGTCAGTATCTAGATATAATTGGATTAGTAATTGTCCTCTTTGGATCCATCTATTTAGGTTATCACAAAACTATAGTGACTTTTCACTTTAATTCTACAAATTACAAATTTCCCTTAGGGATTTTTTCAATAATTAATGTTGGATTTTCAATGATTTCTACTCGTTTGGTGACCAAAAAAAATAATATTGGAAACTTCATTGGAACTTTAAATACTGGTTTAAGTGGCATTATTGATTATTTATTAGGAAATATTGCAGCAATATTAACTTACCCTATTTCATTTTTTGGAAATTATTTTGCTTTTAGAATTTGGAAAGAAAAGAGAATTTTAAATAGTATTGACGGTATTTTTTATAGAAATTTATTTTTTGGAATGGCTTTATCCCTTGTTTTAAATTACATTGGATTTAAGTATTTAAGTGACAAGCCAATCGATTGGGGTTTGTTTTTTGCTATAGCGGTTCCTGCAGGAATTAGTTTTGGTGGAACTTTTAATAATAGTAGAATGTACCCTGACAATTGGATAATGTGGCAAACCTATAATTTATCGAAGATTGTTCAGAGTGTTATGATCATGAATATCGCCAATGTGATAAAATATTTATTTTACCTTATTAATGCGATGTTGGGCTTTATTACATGGAAAGACGACAAGAAAAAAGGAATTATTTTACCTTCTTAGTAGATTCTCTATTTCTTAATTCGGTTTTAATTACCGTAGTCTTATAAACAAGCTCTTCTTCAAAGTTGGTGTTTTCTAACCTCTCTATTAGAAGTTTTGCAGCTGCTTCTCCAATTTCTGGTCCATGCTGACTAACAGTTGTTAAACTTGGGGACAAACGGCGAGAGGCCAAAATTCCATCTGCAAATCCTATAATAGAAAGGTTTTCTGGAATTTTGTATCCATATTTCAATCCCATTTTTAATGCTGCTACTGAATCATTTTCATCTATTGCAAAAATTCCATCTATTTTATGGTTTTCAAAAAGATGTTGGATTTTTAATTTAGAATCTTCCTCTGATTCTGTTCTAACAATTAAATTAGTGTCAATTGGAAAATTATTGTCTTGAAGTGCTTTTATGTATCCTTCATATCTTAATTTTCCAACACTCAAATTATCAATTGATGAAAAAAGTGCCACCTTTTTACAACCTAAATCAATTAATTTTTGGGTTGCATTTCTAGCAGAATCAAAATCGTCTACAATTACTTTATCACAATCCACCTCATCAGAAGTTCTGTCGAACATTACAATTGGAGTTCCATCATTAATAATTTCTTTAAAATGCTCGTATTCATTTAACTTTTGCGCTTCTTTAGAAATCGATAAAATAAAACCGTCAATCGTTCCATTACTTAAAATTTCCAATGCATGAATTTCTTTTTCAATAGATTCATTAGAAATACACATAATTACATTATAACCTTTAGATTCAGCAACTTTTTCTATTCCTGTGAAGACTTTTGCAAAAAAGGAATTTAAAATATTAGGAATAATTACTCCAATAGTTTTTGTTTTTCTACTTTTTAAATTGATACCAATAACGTTTGGTTTGTAATTTTTGAGTTTCGCATATTCTTTAATTCTGATTTTAGTTTGGGTACTAATTTCAGGACTATCATTCAAAGCTTTAGAAACTGTAGAAACAGAAACTAAAAGTTCTTTTGCAATTTGTTTTAAAGTAGCTTTTGATTTCATTAAAATAAAATTATGTGTAAAAGTACGAAATTTGAATAAAATATTTAAAAATAAATACTCTTTTAACTTAAATAGAAGATGAAAAGCAACTAATTTGAAATTTTTTGAAAATCTGTTTGATATAAATAAGGTTACTTATTAATAAATAGGCCGATGAAATTTGCGCCCTAATAATAATGATATTTAAGGTAATTAATATTTTTAAAATAATCTTATTCAGGTATTTGTATTTAAAATAAATAATTGTACTTTTGCAACCCCTTTTTATTGGGGATGGAATGTTTAATTAAAAAAATATTATGGACGCATTAAGCTACAAGACACAATCAGCAAGCAAAGCCACCGTTACAAAGGAGTGGATCATTGTTGATGCCGATGGGCATAACTTAGGTCGTCTTGCTTCAAAAGTCGCAATGATTTTGAGAGGTAAGTACAAGCCAAGT
>CALPMA020000075.1 GCA_943324545.2 Chitinophaga pinensis | reverse complement strand
AATTGGAAGATTTTATTAGAAACATGCAAAGTTTAGTGAATCCAAAATTAGACGCAATATGAAACTAACCCCCGCTCAAATCTCAAAAATAGATGATATTTTAGGATATCATGGTTTACACTTTTTAGATTTTAAACTTGAAATTAAAGATCACATTGCAACTCAAATAGAAGATTTGTGTAAAAATCAAAATAACACTTTTGAAGAAGCGTTGACAATAGTTTTGAAAGCGTGGGAATCTAGTTTGGTTTTAAAAGAAAGTATTTGGATTAGCACCAAACGTAGTTTTTCAGTTATAGTTTTAAATACAATTAAGAAGCGTTATATTTATTATAATTCAATTTTTCTTCTTGTTTTTATTGTACTTTCCATTTTCTATTTTTTCAATATGGAAGAGTTCGAAACAACAAATATCAAAAACATAATGTTTGTTACTAGCACAGTTTTATTTTTATTTTTATCTAGTTTGCAATATTTAATTTCACTAAATAAACAAGAAACAAGTTATTCTTATGAGTTTAGTAGAATTTATAAAATGGCTACAATCTTTTGGTTTTTTGACGTTGCTTCTTACTTTGTTAGAGGAATTTATCCAAATATTTTATGGAAGGCAATGGTTGTTGCTTATTTCCCTATTGCAATTTATTGCTTTATAAAACACATTCAATTTAAGAAGCGTTTAAATATTGTGTAATATGAAACTAACCCCCGCTCAAATAGACCAAATTTGTCAACAAAAAGTTAAACAAATTCTGAATATCATTTTTTTAAAGAAATTTGTAATTAATAAAAAAAAATAAAAAAACATAAAAAAACATGAAAAATTCTTATCTATTTGTAATTATGTTGCTAACTATGGTTGGTTATTCTCAAGAAAAAGTAGCTGATACTATTAAGAAAAAAGACAATATAGCGGTAACTTATTGTGGTTTAAACGTATCGTTTAATGATAATTTCAACTTAAACAATAAACTGAGCAATTCTAATCTTCCAGAGTTGAAAACCTCAATTCCAGAATTTGTGTTTGGGATCAACTTTTTCGGAAAAAAATATTCTGGGGATTTAGAATTTGCTTTTTCATATGATAAATCTGATAAAGGAGAAAATGAAACAAGACAAGCAGGTTTTAACACCCGAGTACGAGTTCATTATAATCTTATAAACCGCGAAAAAGTTGCTTTTACGACAGGATTATCAATGGCTTACGTGGGAACAGAATATGATATTTTCAACAAAAACAATACGATTGATTTAAACAATTTAGAACCAAACAATAATAGCGGACATATCAATTTTACAAATGGTATGCTTTATTTTGGCCCTTCAACTTCGTTCTACTTATTTAGAAAGTCGAATTGGAATATCCGATTAAATGTAGGGTATGAGTTTGCTTTAACACGAGGAAGGTACCATTCTGAATTTGGAAGTATATTGAATAATATAGGAGAATCCGGAAAAAATCGTTTTGTATTTGGAATTGTATTTTAGTAAATTACATGAAACTTACCCCCACCCAAATAGACCAACTTTACACTTTCACGAAACAACATTACGTAGAATATTACGACTTGCAAACCGAGCTAGTTGATCATTTGGCCAACGCCATTGAGTTAGAATGGGAAAGCAATCCAACGCTGTCATTTGAAACCCTTTTAAATAAAGAATTTAAGAAATTTGGCGTTTTCGGTTTTATGGATGTGGTGGAGGAAAAACAAAAAGCGATGAATAAGATCTACAATAAATTGGTTTGGGGACATTTCAAAACGTTTTTTAAATTACCTCAAATAATTGGAACAATTTTATCGATTTTTCTTGTTTTCCAATTATTGGGCTCGTTTGCTATTTCTCATGATATAGCTGCTGGCATAGCTTTGTTATTATTAATTTCATTTTGGGCTGGATTAATCCGAATGAATAAAAAGCGAAAAAAAATTGCAAAGGATAATGGGAAGAAATGGCTTTTGAACGAAATTATCTATGGTTATAGTTCTCTAGCGGGAATGAGTTATTTACCGATTCAAATATTTTTACATTTCGAAAACAACTCGAGTCAAATAATGTTGTTTTTTATGAGTTTATTTATCGTTTCGATTATAATTATTGAATACATCATCTTTTTTATAATCCCCTCAAAAGCGCAAGACTATTTAGAAAAAACCTATCCGGAGTATCAATTAGCCAATCAATAATTTTCCTATATTTATCAAATTATTATAAACCTTTATTTTATGTTTAAACATTTTATCAATCTCGAATTAAAATCTTTTTTGCGCTCGGCAAGTGTTGGAAAGAGTATCGCGCTTAAACTATTTTTAGGATTTATTGCGCTGTATTTTATCCTTTCCTTTCTGGTTTTAGGAATAGCACTTTATCCGCTTCTTCATGAAAGTTTTCCCAATCAAAAACCCATTCAATTGGTCAATAATGTGGTTATTTTTTGGCTGGCCATCGAATTAATTTTTCGTTTTTTTATGCAAAGCTTGCCAGTTATGAATATCAAGCCGTTATTAATTTTGCCTATAAAAAGAGAAAAAGTAATTCATTATGTTTTACTGAAAAGCGTTTTTTCAATTTATAATTTATTCCCATTATTGGTAATTCTGCCTTTTGGAATAACCACTATTATGGAAGGAAATGTTGGCGCAGCTCCTGTTTTAATTTGGATGTTCACACTTTATATTTTGGTTTTAGGTGTAAATTATGCTAACTTTTTAATCAAAAAGAAATTTGCAGATAATATCCTAGCCTTCTTAGTTTTTGCGATATTAGGCGGAACTTTTGCAGGTTTAGAATATTTCGAAATTTTCAAAATCAGCAGTTTCACGGGAACTATTTTAAATAGTTTATTGCTAAATCCAATCCTAGTTCTTGCGCCATTATTGCTTTTAGCTGGATTGTATTTTTGGAATTTTAATTATCTAAAAAGTAATTTTTACTTAGACAACACCTTAAAAACAAAAATCAAAGAAGCCAAAACAACCGATTTAAGTTGGACCAAACGCTTTGGCGAAATTGCACCTTTCCTGCAATTGGATTTAAAGTTAATTTGGAGAAATAAAAGGCCGCGAACAACAGTTTTTATGTCGTTTATCTTTTTACTTTATGGATTAATGATTTACACCAACCCAGAGCAAAGTGAAATATCCTTTCTTAATCTTGTGGTTGGTCTTTTAATGTCGGGAATTTTTATGCTCAATTTCGGACAATTTATTCCATCATGGGATTCCAGTTATTTTGGAATGATCCTATCGCAAAACATTACTTTCCGAAAATATTTAGACTCCAAAGTAGGATTAATGTCATTTTCGGTAGTTGTTTTAGCTTTACTAACCACGCCCTACGTTTATTTTGGTTGGAATGTTTTAGCAACAAATTTGGCATGCGCCGTTTATAATTTAGGAATCAACATTCCCGTTCTTATGTTTGCGGGTTCTTTTAATGTGAAGCGGATCGATTTGGAAAAATCACCTTTTATGAATTACCAAGGAACCGGTGCCGCTCAATGGATTGTGGGGCTGCCATTATTTATAATTCCAGGAATTATTTTCTTTATTTTCTCGGAACTATTCAACATCGAAACCGCTATTACTGCCATCGCAGTCATCGGATTTATTGGCTTGCTTTTTAGAAACACCTTGATGAATTTCATCACCAAAGGTTATCAAACTAGAAAATACGCCACATTAAACGGATTTAAACAACAAGAAAATTAAACAAATAACCGAATAAACTTTTTAAATGATACAAGTAACTCAACTTTCAAAAACATACAACGGAACTACCGTATTAAATATCCCCAACTTGGAAATCCCAAAAGGACAAAGCTTTGGATTAGTAGGAAACAATGGCGCTGGAAAAACCACTTTTTTCAGTTTGCTTTTGGATTTAATCCAACCTACCACAGGAACATTAACCAACAATGAAATTCAGGTGAACACCAGCGAAGATTGGAAACCGTTCACCGCTGCCTTCCTTGACGAATCGTTTTTAATAGGTTACTTAACTGCCGAAGAATACTTTTATTTCATTGGCGATATCCGCGGGCAAAACAAAGCCGATGTAAATGCGTTGCTTGAAAAACACGAAGAATTTTTCAACGATGAGATCTTAAGAAATAAAAAATATTTACGTGATTTATCGAAAGGAAACCAGAAAAAAGTGGGCATTATTGCGACGCTAATTGGAAATCCAAAAGTCGTAATTCTGGACGAACCGTTTGCCAATTTAGATCCTACAACGGTAAGCCGACTAAAGAAAATTATCAAAGAATTGGCTGAAAATCCTGATATTACCGTTTTGGTTTCCAGCCATGATTTGCAACATACCGTTGAGGTTTGCGATAGAATTGTAGCTTTGAACAAAGGGGAAATTGTAAAAGACATCGTGACTTCTGCAGAAACCCTAAAGGAATTAGAAGCGTTTTTCGCAGTTTAATTTGGACGTTTCCTAGTTATACACTTGAAAGTTGGCATTATTAACGAATAAAAACGTAATCAAAATGAAAAAAAAATTCAATATAACTATTGCAATACTGTTTGGAATTATTTTAATCGGAAAAGTATCAAATTGGTTTCTGAATTTTAGTGAGGAAACGAATCAAATCCTAAGTGCTGTAATGTTTATTCTAATCGGAATAGCTTACATAGTTGATGGTTTTGTTAGTGATAAAAAACTGAAAAAAATAATTTTAATTGTCTGTGGAGTGTATCTAATCGGGATGAATTTTATTGGTGATTTCGATCTTAAACCAATAATCGGAATTGTTTGTATTTTTACACCAATGTTGATTAGACGGTTTTTACCTAAAGAAACTAATGAAAAAGAATTTACTTAAAATTAATAATACATTTACCTTACTCAATTTTTTTATCTTTAAAAAATATTCAGTTTCTAAGTTTGCAACTGCTCGGAGCGGCGTAACGATTTTCAAAACCGGTTAGGTTAATACTCTTTCGAATTCTCAATTAGTTCTTCAAAAAACCACCTGAACCTTTTATGGTATCAAAAAGAAGTGTATTTTTACGTGTTATATACTAAAATCAAGATTTAGTAGTTTAAGAATAAAATCGTTTCAAATTGAAAAACAATATATATAAAATATCTTATACCCTAGCTTCACTACTTTTATTGATAGCATGTTCTACAAAAAGGGACACTTTTGTGTCTAGAAACATGCACGCTCTAAGCGCTAGAGACAATATTTTATTCAACGGACAAATAGCATTAGACAAAGGGGTTACAGATCTTAAAGGAACTTATAAAGACAACTTTTGGGAGGTTTTACCGATTGAGAGAATGCAAGTTACTAAGGAAGAAGACAAACCGGAAACCTCCAAAAATGCTAATTTTGAACGTGCCGAAACCAAAGCCACAAAAGCGATTCAAAAACACTCCATGAATATCAATGGAATTGAGAGAAACTCCCAAATGGACGAAGCCTATTTATTACTAGGGAAAACAAGGTATTATGACCAGAGATTTATTCCTGCTTTGGAAGCGTTTAATTATATTTTATACAAATCGCCTAACAGTAACAAAATCCATGAAGCTAGAATTTGGAGAGAAAAAACCAACATGCGTTTGGAAAACGATGAATTGGCATTAAAAAATCTAAAGTACATCCTTAAAGATGTCAGACTTAAAAAGCAGGTTTTAGCAGATGCAAATGCTACAATTTCTCAGGCTTTCATCAATGTTGGAAAAAAAGACAGCGCAATTGCAAGCTTGAAATTAGCCACTCAGTTTACCAAATCGAAAGAGGAAAAAGCAAGATATCGTTTTATTTTAGCTCAAATTTATCAAGAACTTGGTCACAAAGACAGCGCTTTCATTGCCTATCAATCGGTTATTGAAATGAAACGAAAATCTCCTAGAGTATATGTAATTCATGCTAAAGTTAATCAAGCGCAATTGGCAGGATATGAAAAAACAGACTCTATTTCATTTTTAAAAAAATTTAGCAAACTTCTTTCAGACAGAGAAAATCGCCCATTTTTAGACGCGCTTCACCATAGCTTAGCGCTGTATTATGATAAAAACAATAAAATTGGAAGCGCTAAAAAAGAGTATAATAAATCTCTAAAATCCAAAACGGGAGACACTTATACCATCGCATCGAATTATAGAAACTTAGCTGATATTTATTTTAAAGAGGCCAGATACCCTTTAACAGGGAAGTATTTTGACAGTACTTTGGTTAATCTAAAACCTCGATCACGTGAATTTAGATTTATAAAAAAGAAACGGGAAAATTTAGACGATGTAATAAAATACGAGGGAATTGCCAATAGAAACGATAGCGTGATTAGCGTTTTTAATATGTCAGAATTGGATAGAATTGCCTACTATGAAAAATACATTTTAAAATTAAAAAAAGCCGACGATCTTAAAAAAATCAATACCATTCAAACTGACGAAAAGAACAAGCAAAATAACAATTCAGCCGGCGGCTCACCATTAAGCGGAACAGATGCAAAGATTGCCTCAACTCAAAAAGTGGAATTACCACCGATGAATTTACAAGCTTCATCAATTATTGGTAAAGAAAGCGATTTTTATTTCTATAATCCAAAATCTATAGCTTACGGAAAACTCCAGTTTATAAAAACATGGGGAAATCGGGCCTATAAAAACAATTGGAGATTATCATCTGAGGCTGCAACAAATTCTAATATTGATCCAAATTTAAACAACGACTCAACTTTAGACCCAACAATTGCTACAGATGATAAGATCGAAGAAAAATACACTGCTTCGTTTTATTTAAGAGAACTTCCATCAAGTCAAAAAGTTATTGATAGTATAATTAGAGAAAGAAACTTTGCCTATTACCAATTGGGATCTATCTATAAAGAAAAATTCAAGGAATACCAGCTTGCGGCTAATAAATTAGAGCAATTATTAAATAATAATCCGGAGGAAAGACTGGTTCTTCCTTCAATGTACAATCTGTATAAAATTTACGAAATCATCAATAAAGAAAAGGCTTTGGCGATGAAAGACAAAATTATAAGTCAATATCCAAATTCAAGATATGCTCTAATTTTAAGCAACAACAACCCTGAAATAGCAGTGGTTGATGCTCCAGAAGTTACTTATAACAAACTCTATAAATTATATGAATCTGGCGATTATAGGACGGTAAATGATGAATTAGAAAAAGCAATTGATCAATATGCCGGAGAAGAATTAGTTGCTAAATATGAGTTATTAAAAGCCAATACTAC
The DNA here is from genome assembly GCA_943324545.2 of Chitinophaga pinensis. Taxonomy (GTDB): domain Bacteria; phylum Bacteroidota; class Bacteroidia; order Flavobacteriales; family Flavobacteriaceae; genus Flavobacterium. The sequence continues at coordinate 3,244 of CALPMA020000075.1, read as the reverse complement.
AGGAAAATTAAAAGGGATAGCCGAATATAAAAAAGCGTTAAATTTTGTGGCTTTGAGTTATCCAAACAATATTGAAGGTAAACAAGCCGAAGAAATTATAAAGAAAGATATTCCCGTTTTAGAGAGTTATAAATTTTATGCTATTGCCCCAAAATCATGGAAAATACTTTATAGAATTCCATACAATGATGAAAAAAACAATAAAAAATTAACTGAAAAAATCAAAAAATTTGTAGCTAATCATAAATTAGATCGTTTGACTTTTTCAGAAGACATTTTCAATTCAGAAGATAATTTTATGGTGATTCACGGAATTATTTCAGAACAATATTCAAAAGGGATTATTGATTCGTTAAGAATCCAAAAAGAATATATGGTTGAACAAAAGCCAATCATTATTTCAAATTATAATTATTTAGTGGTTCAAATAAATAAAAATATTGAAGACTATTTAGTAGCGCCAGTTGTTGCTCCAAACCCTATTGTGAAATCACCTGTAACCCCTAAAGCTGAAATAGCTAAAGATATAATTAAACAAACGGCCCCTTATCCGTTAGATTCTCCGGATCAGAAAAATGACGGGTTTACCCCCCCGGCAAATAGTGAAAGACCAAACGCAATGCCGATTTTGCATAAAGGATCAATAGATAAAGAAGAATTAAAAACCCCCTAATAGTATGAACTATGTTTAATAAAAATCCAAAACCATACACCGATTTATTAGGAAAAACAAATAGAATTGTTGAAGGAACCACTATAAATGGAGATATAATATCCCCCGCTGATTTTAGGCTTGACGGCCAATTAATTGGAAATTTCCAATCTAATGGTAAAATTGTAATTGGACCTGCAGGGAGTGTAAAAGGAGATATTTCTTGCATAAACGCCGACATTGAAGGGAACTTTGAAGGAAAAATACAAGTAGCAGAATTACTTAATTTAAAAGTAAATGCAAGTGTTCAAGGTGAAGTAATTTGCGGTAAACTATCAATTGAACCTGGCGCCGACTTTAGTGCTACTTGCGTAATGAATCCAATAGTATAATTGTATGTTTACCAACAAAGATTCAAAAAAGCAAAATAATCGCAAATGGCTAGCTTTAATTAATATCCCAATCCAAATGGGAGCTATTGTTTTTTTGTTTTCCTATATTGGAAATTGGCTGGATGCTAAATATCCAAATCCAAATACAATTTATGTAAAAATCCTGACTTTAGTAGGAGTTGCCATTGCTTTTTATAATATCAATAGGCAGTTGAAAGACATTAATAACTCATAATTTTTATGAAATTAAAGAAATTCCAACCGTTATTTGAAGTTATAATTGCCGCTATTTTGTGCTTTGGAATTCATTATTTATTTATTCAGTTTAACCAAAAAAATCCAAATTATCAACATTTTCATTTTGATTTAATTACAATTTATAGCTTCTTTTTGACTTGTTCATTAGCAATTATTTTGTTGTTGGGTTTTGTAAAACAAAAAAACATCGATAATGTCGGATTAACATTCTTGTTTGTCACGTGTTTAAAAATCGGGATATCTTTTGCTCTTTTAATGCCAATATTGAATTCAAAAACACCTAATATTGGTTATGAAAAAATTAATTTTTTTATTGTATTTGTTATTTTCTTATCGATAGAAACCATCGCAACCATTAGAATTTTAAACAATAATCAGTAAAGAAGCTTTTAATTCAGAAAGATGTCAAAAAAAGTTACTTAAATTCTTGAATTATTAAGAAATAATGTACCTTTGCACCAAATTTTAGAAAGTAAATAATAAGATATGGTGATTTTACACAAACCACTTAAATTAATAATAGCATTAATAATTGCTTTTCTTCCAACATTTGGTTTTTCAAATACCCCTAATGATACCGTTCAATCTGCAACGGAAAAAGCAGTAGTTGCTCATGAAACAGAAGCAAAACCGACGGATGAAAAATCAGAAGTTAAAGCTAAAATTTTAGAAGTAATTGGACACCACGTTTTAGACGGTCACGATTTTTCTTTATTTGAATATGAAGGAAAACATATTGGTTTTTCTTTACCAATTATTTTATGGGATAATGGCGTTCACTTTTTCTCTTCTTCAAAATTCAATCATGGTGAAGCTGTTGCAGAAAGCAATGGAAATTTCTACGTTTTACACCACGAAAAAATTTATAAAACCGATGCTTCAGGAACTTTAAAAGGAGACGAGCACCATCCTACAAATATACAGCCAGTTGATTTATCTATCACAAAGGGAGTTTTAACTATTATGATTGTGGCGCTTTTAATGTTTTTCCTATTTACAAGTTTAGCAAGATCTTATGCTAAAAATGGTGGAATTTCTTCAGGTTTTGGAAGACTTTTTGAACCAATTGTAATTTACATTCGTGATGAAATTGCGATTCCAAACATTGGCGAAAAACACTATAAAAAATACATGAGTTATTTATTGACCATCTTTTTCTTTATTTGGTTTTTAAATATCTTTGGATTAACACCGCTAGGAATTAATGTTACGGGAAATATCGCCATTACTTTTGGATTAGCAGTAATCACTTTTGTAATCACAAATTTAACAGCAAACAAAAATTATTGGGGACACATTTTCTGGATGCCAGGCGTGCCGTTGCCAATGAAAATAATATTAGCACCAATAGAATTATTGGGAGTATTTATCAAACCTTTTTCATTAATGATTCGTTTGTATGCAAATATTTTTGCAGGACACATTGTATTAATGAGTTTAATTGGGCTGATGTTTATTTTTAAAAGTTGGTTGGGAAGTAGCTTGTCATTTATGTTGTCATTTGCTATTTCTACAATTGAAATTTTAGTGGCGCTATTGCAAGCGTATATCTTTACGATGCTTTCTGCTTTGTACTTTGGTTCAGCAGTAGAAGAACACCATCACGAAGAAGCGCATTAAATTGTTTAATCGTTATTTGTTTAATCGATTAAACAAATAACTGAATAAACACTAAAATCGAATGTTTAATTTTTAATACATATTTTTATGGAAATTCCTAAAATCGTTGGAGCAGGATTAGTAGTAATTGGAGCTGGTATTGGTATCGGTAGAATCGGTGGTTCTGCAATGGATGCTATTGCTCGTCAACCAGAAGCTACTGGAAAAATTCAAACAGCTATGCTTATTGCAGCTGCGCTTATTGAAGGTATTGGTTTTGCAGCGTTATTCGCAGTAAACTAGTAAAAACAAAACAAAATGCTGTAACGGTTGGTTACAGCTT
>CALPMA020000074.1 GCA_943324545.2 Chitinophaga pinensis | reverse complement strand
ATTCGGAACTAAAAAAGAATTCCCTGAATTCGGAGCTGGAGATACAATCACAGTTTATTACGAAATTAAAGAGGGTGAAAAAACAAGAACTCAGTTTTTTAAAGGAGTTGTTATTCAAAGAAGAGGTTCAGGAAATACTGAAACTTTTACAATTCGTAAAATGTCAGGTTCTATTGGTGTAGAACGTATTTTTCCAGTTAACTTACCTGCTTTACAAAAAGTAGAAATTAACAAAAAAGGTTCTGTTCGTAGAGCTCGTATCTTTTACTTCAGAGAACTTACAGGTAAAAAAGCAAAAATTAAAGACAAAAGAAGATAATAAAATATCAAATTATAAGAAAAGTCTCCGCAAACGCAGAGGCTTTTTTTTTGACAAAATAATTATTAATAATTGTCAATTTTATTTTTATTTAGCAATTATTTTGAAAAATTCACAATTCAAACAATATAGTTATCGATGTAAAATACAAATGAAAATGAATTTATTATATTTGCATCCTTAAACTTATTAAATAAAAAATACCTATAAAATGGCAAAAATTAAAGTAACTAATCCAATAGTTGAATTGGATGGTGATGAAATGACAAGAATTATTTGGTCATTCATTAAAGAACAATTAATCCTTCCTTATTTAGATTTAGATATTAAATATTATGATTTAGGAATTGAAAGCCGCGAGGCTACCAAAGATCAAATTACTATTGATTCAGCCGAAGCAATAAAAAAATACAATGTGGGTATCAAATGCGCCACCATTACACCAGATGAAGAACGGGTGACCGAATTTAATTTGTCAAAAATGTGGAAATCTCCAAATGGTACTATTCGTAACATCGTGGGGGGAACGGTTTTTAGAGAACCTATTATCATGAAAAATGTTCCGCGTTATGTTCAAGGTTGGACCAAGCCAATCGTAATTGGTCGCCACGCTTTTGGAGATCAATACAAAGCAACAGATACGGTTATCAAGGGAAAAGGAACATTAACTATGACTTTTACAAGCGAATCAGGAGAAACAAAATCCTGGGAAGTTTATGATTTTGAAGGCGATGGTGTTGCTATGGCAATGTACAACACCGACGAAAGTATATACGGATTTGCGCATTCATCTTTTCAAATGGCTTTAACAAAAAAATGGCCTTTGTACCTTTCTACCAAAAACACTATTCTTAAAGCTTATGATGGACGATTCAAAGATATTTTTGAAGAAGTGTATCAAAAAAATTACAAATCAGAATTTGAAAAAGAAGGAATTACCTACGAACACCGACTTATTGACGACATGGTTGCTTCGTGTATGAAATGGAATGGTGGTTTTGTTTGGGCTTGTAAAAACTACGATGGTGATGTTCAATCGGATACTGTAGCACAAGGATTTGGTTCTTTAGGATTAATGACTTCTGTTTTGGTTACCCCTGATGGTAAAACAGTGGAAGCTGAAGCAGCTCATGGAACCGTGACTCGTCATTACAGAGAACACCAAAAAGGAAAAGCAACATCAACCAACCCAATTGCTTCCATATTTGCATGGACAAGAGGATTGGAACACCGAGGAAAATTAGATGAAAATCAAGAATTAATCGGTTTTTGCCATGCCTTGGAACAAGTTTGTATTGACACCGTTGAAAGCGGAAAAATGACAAAAGATTTAGCCATGTTGGTTAAACCGGAAGGCCTTACAAGCGCTGATTATTTAACTACCGAAGGATTTTTGGCTGCAATAAAACAAAATTTGGACACTAAATTAAGCTAAATAAATACTTTTCAAAATCTAAGCTGTCAATTATTGGCAGCTTTTTTTTATTATAAAATTTTAAAATTAACGGTAGATTAACAGCGAAGTACTTGGGAATCAATATAATTTTTATCAATTTTGCATCTTTAAATTATAACATGAAATCAAACAAAATAATTGCAGTCCTATTATTACTGACAATAATAACAACTGGATTTTCACAGGAAAAAGTTACTTTAAGCGGAACAATTACAGCAGCCAATAGCAACGAAACTATCATTGGCGCAAATGTTGTAATTAAATCTATTCCCGCCTATACATCAACAAATGAATATGGTTTTTATTCAATTACCATTCCTAAAGGAAATTATAAAATCGAAATTAGCTCGATTGGTTTTCAAACTAAAGAAATTAATGTTGATTTAAATAAAAATATCAAGCTCAATGTTTCCATTTCCGAAAATAGCGAAGAACTTCAAGAAGTAATTATTACTGAAAAGAAAACAACCAACACTCAAAAAGCCGAAATGAGCGTGAATAAACTATCTATTGCAACCATAAAAAAAATGCCTGTAGTTTTAGGTGAAGTTGACGTTATAAAATCACTATTGTTACTCCCAGGCGTTACCAATGCTGGAGAAGGTGCTTCTGGCTTCAATGTTCGTGGTGGCGGTGCAGATCAAAATTTGATTCTTTTAGACGAAGCAACTATATTCAATTCATCTCACGTATTTGGATTTTTCTCTGTTTTCAACCCAGACGCAATTAAGGATTTGAAATTATACAAAGGTGGAATTCCTTCGAGATTTGGTGGAAGAGCAAGTTCTGTTTTGGATGTTTATCAAAAAGATGGGAACTCTAAAAGTTTTCATGGAAATGGTGGAATTGGTTTAATTTCAAGCCGATTGTTACTTGAAGGACCAATTGTAAAAGAAAAAGGTTCATTTATTATAGCTGGTCGTGGTTCCTATGCTCATTTATTTTTAAAATTTACCGACAATAAAAACTCAGCTTATTTTTATGATTTAAATACCAAATTAAATTATAAACTAAATAAAAACAATAGTCTATATGTTTCAGGTTATTTTGGTCGCGATGTATTTAATTTAGCAGGCAGTTTTACTAATATTTATGGAAATGCTACTTCCAATTTAAGATGGAATCACTTGTTTTCAGATAAGCTTTTTTCTAATTTATCTTTTATTTATAGCGATTATTATTATGGTTTACAACTAGATTTTGTTGGTTTTAAATACGATTCTGGAATTAAAAATTACAACCTTAAATACGATTTCAAAAATTATATTTCCGATAAAGTAAAACTTAATTATGGTGTGAATGCTATTTATTATGATTTTAATCCGGGTTCAATATCGCCAACCACCCTTGAATCAGGAATTAATAACCGTCAATTGGATAAAAAATACGCTTTTGAACCAGCAATTTACCTTGAGGCTGAACAAAAAATTACCGATAAATTAGAATTAATGTATGGAATTCGATATAGTCAATTTTACAGACTAGGAGTATCAACAGTAAATTTATATCAAAATAATGAAGCTGTAACCTATAATAACCAACTGAAAATTTATGAAAAGGGAATTCCAATTGGAACAAAATACTATGGAAATAATGAAGTAATCACCTCTTTTGATAATTTAGAACCCAGATTTTCAGCTTCTTATTCTATAGATAACAACCAATCAATTAAAGCAAGTTATAACAGAATGACACAGTATTTACAATTGGTTTCAAATACTTCATCTCCAACTCCATTAGATGTTTGGACACCAAGTGACAATTATATAAAACCACAAATTGCAGATCAAGTGGCTTTAGGTTATTTTAAAAATTTTGATGATGACACCTATTCTCTTGAAGTAGAAACCTTTTATAAAACAGTAAAAAATAGAATTGATTATATTGATGGTGCTAATTTAATTGCAAATGAAGCGCTAGAACAAGTTATACTAAATGGCCAATTAAGATCGTACGGTTTGGAAGTATTATTTAGAAAAAATACTGGCAAATTAAACGGTTGGATTTCTTACACGCTATCTCGTTCTGAACAACAAACGCCGGGAAGAACTGTAAATGAAATTGGTATAAATTATGGAAATTGGTACAGTTCGGTGTACGATAAATTACACAATCTTGCCGTTACAGGGAATTACAATTGGAGTGATAAATGGTCTTTAGGTGCTAATTTCATATTACAAACTGGGCAACCCGTAACCTATCCAAATGGTCAATACCAATATCAAGGAATTACGATTCCTAGTTTTGGATTACGAAATGAAAATAGACTACCAACTTTTCATCACCTTGATATTTCTGCAACTTATGTTCCTAAACAACAAAAGAAGAAAAATTGGAAGTCAGAATGGGTTTTCAGTATTTACAATGCATATAACCGCCAGAATGCAGCCTCTATAAGTTTTAGACAAAACAATGAAACTGGCACTAATGAAGCTGTTAGATTTTCAATTTTTGGAATAGTTCCAGCGGTGAGTTATAATTTTAAATTTTAAGACAATGAAAAATATAAAAATAATACTAGCATTTATTGGTTTAATTCTTGTTTCAGGTTGCGAAAAAGTAGTTGATATTGATTTGAACACTATGGAGCCTAAATTGGTTATTGATGCTTCAATTAAATGGCAAAAAGGAACTTTAGGTAATGTTCAAACTATTAAATTATCAACTACAATTTCTTACTATAATAATCAAATTCCAGCTGTTTCCGGAGCGACAGTTTTCATAACTGATTCGGCAAATAATGTATTTAATTTTATAGAATCGAATGTTGCTGGTAATTACGTATGTTCTAATTTTACTCCTGTATTAAACAGAAATTACACACTAACAGTAAATTCAAATGGAACAAACTATACCGCAACTGAAACTTTAAAACCAGTACCTCAAATAGATAGAATTGAGCAAAATAACAATACTGGTTTCTCTGGAGATGCTACTGAAATTAAAACCTTTTATACCGATAATGGTTCTACTCAGGATTACTATCTATTTAAATTTAAACCAAGTTATACCATTATTCCAATCTATTTTGCACAAGAAGATATCAGCTTTCAAGGGAATCAAATTTTAGGCTTGTACAGAAGTAACAAATTAGAACCAGGTCAAAATTTTGAAATTACCTTATCAGGAATTTCAAGACAATACTACAACTACATGAGAATATTAATTTCAATTGCTGGAAATAATAGTGGTGGTAGTCCGTTTCAATCGCCTTCAGCAACAGTTCGAGGAAATATTATCAATACCAACAACCAAGACAATTATCCGTTAGGTTATTTTAGTTTATCAGAACAAGATTACCGAAATTACATTGTAAACTAATTTTTATTTATAATGTCATCCCACCACATTGTTCGTGACGACCAAGAACCTGCATTAATTATTGCGAATGGTGCTGCGTGCAGTGATGAAATATTAGGGCAATTATTGGAATGGTCACCATTGGTGGTAGTTTTAGATTCTGCAATGGAACGCGTGGTGAATCTCGGTATAAAAGTGGATGTTTTATTAGGTGATTTTGACCAAGGTTTTGATGCAAATTATTATAAAGAAACCCACTACCCTATTGAAATTATTCATACTCCGGATCAAAATAAAACCGATTTAGAAAAAGCATTTGATTATTTGCAGGCTAGAAATATTCCCGCTGTAAATGTAGTTTGGGCTACAGGAAAACGGGCTGATCATACTATTACCAATATTACGAATATTGCCAATTATCGTGACAAACTTAAAATTGTTATTATTGATGACCATTCAAAAGTATTTCTACTGCCTCGGAAATTTGAAAAATGGTACACTGAAAAAACAGTAATCTCTTTAATTCCAATTGGAAAAGTAACTGGAATTTATTCAACTAATTTGTATTATCCATTGAAAGAGGATACTTTAACAATGGGATACAGAACTGGAAGTAGCAATTTTGTTGCCCAAGATGGTATTGTGGTTATTGAACATGAAACAGGTGATTTATTACTTATGGAATGTTTGGATTAAAACTATTACAACTTTAGATTACTTATCTTTGTCCAACATGAAAAAAATAAAAATCAAGGCCGAGAAAATCAATCTTCATCCACGAAACAAGCATAGATTTGGTTATGATTTTGAACAATTAATTCAATGTTGTTTCGAATTAAAAGACTTTGTTTTTACCAACAAATACAATAACCAAACCATCGATTTTAGTAATCCTAGGGCGGTTAAATTATTAAATAAAGCATTATTGATTTCGGATTATGAAATCCAGAATTGGGATATTCCAAAAAATTACCTTTGCCCACCATTACCGGGAAGAGCCGATTACATACTTTATGTAGCTGATTTATTGACAGAATCAAATAATGGAATTCTACCAGAAGGCGAGAACATTCAAGGTCTTGACATCGGAATTGGAGCAAACTGTATTTATCCAATCATTGGAAACACCACTTATGGTTGGAGTTTTGTAGGTTCCGACATTGACGAAATAGCACTTCAAAACTGCAAAATGATTATTGGCCAAAATGAGAAACTAATTGATTTTATTAGTTTACAATTGCAAACGGAACCTCGATTCATTTTTAAGAATATTATTACTCCTGAAGATAGATTTGCATTTACTATATGTAATCCTCCTTTTCATGCCTCAGCGTTAGAGGCAGCCAAAGCAAATATCAGAAAAACCAACAATCTAGAAAATACGAAATCCAATCAACCATCATTAAATTTTGGTGGTCAGAGTGCAGAATTGTGGAGCGTCGGAGGAGAAATCCGTTTCTTGACCCAAATGGCTTTTGAAAGCGCTAGGTTTCCGATGAATTGCTTTTGGTTTACCACATTGGTATCCAAAAAGGAAAATTTAAATAGCTTATACAAAACTTTGCAAAAAGTAAATGCTGTAACAATAAAAACAATTGAAATGGCTCAAGGCCAAAAAACAAGCCGTTTTGTGGCTTGGACCTTCTTATCAGAAAACCAACAGAAAAGCTGGAAGTTTTAAGTTATTGTTATTCAATTATTTTACAATTCCTTTGTACATTTGTTTTTCAAAATCAACAAACATTTTTAAATGAAATTCCAAGTTGTTTCCGATTACCAACCTAAGGGCGACCAACCTCAAGCTATAGAGAAATTGGCTCTTGGTATTGCTGATGGGGAAAAATTTCAAACTTTACTTGGAGTTACTGGATCTGGAAAGACATTCACTGTAGCCAATGTTATCGAAGAAATTCAAAGACCTACTTTAGTTTTAGCACATAATAAAACGCTAGCCGCCCAATTGTATTCTGAATTCAAGCAGTTTTTTCCAAATAATGCTGTGGAATATTTTGTTTCTTATTATGATTACTACCAGCCAGAAGCTTTTATGCCAGTAACCGGAGTTTTCATTGAAAAAGATTTATCAATAAATGAAGAATTGGAGAAAATGCGTTTAAGCACCACTGCTTCCCTGCTTTCTGGACGAAGAGATATTTTGGTTGTAGCGTCCGTTTCGTGTTTGTACGGTATTGGAAATCCAGTAGAATTTCAGAAAAATGTAATTGCAATTGAGCGAGATCAAGTGATTTCCCGCACAAAATTCCTTCATTCGTTAGTCCAAAGTTTATATTCTAGAACGGAAGCAGAATTTACTCCAGGAAATTTCAGAATTAAAGGCGATACCGTAGAAGTCTATCCAAGTTATGCCGATGAAGCTTATAGAATTCACTTCTTTGGGGATGAAATTGAAGAAATTGAAAGTTTTGATATTAAAAATTCTCAAGTAATTGAAAAGTTTGAAAAACTCACGATATATCCAGCAAATATGTTTGTGACTTCGCCCGATGTATTGCAAAATGCCATTTGGGAAATCCAACAAGATTTGGTAAAACAAGTTGATTATTTTAAAGAAATTGGTAAACATTTGGAAGCAAAACGCTTGGAAGAACGCACCAATTTTGACTTAGAGATGATTCGTGAACTTGGTTATTGCTCAGGAATTGAGAATTATTCTCGTTACCTTGATGGTCGCCAACCAGGAACAAGACCATTCTGCTTGATTGATTATTTTCCTAAAGATTTCTTGATGGTGATTGATGAAAGTCACGTGACATTATCACAAGTTCATGCAATGTATGGTGGCGATAGAAGCCGAAAAGAAAATTTGGTGGAGTATGGTTTCCGACTCCCAGCCGCGATGGACAACCGACCATTAAAATTTGAGGAATTTGAATTGATGCAAAATCAGGTGATTTATGTATCTGCAACACCCGCAGATTATGAATTACAAAAGTGTGACGGAGTATATGTAGAACAAATTATTCGTCCTACTGGATTACTAGATCCTGTAATTGAAGTGCGACCTAGTTTGAACCAAATTGACGATTTAATTGAAGAAATTCAGTTGCGATGTGAGTTAGATGAACGCGTATTGGTTACAACATTAACCAAAAGAATGGCAGAAGAATTGGCAAAATATTTAACTAAAGTAAATATTCGTTGCCGTTACATTCACTCCGATGTAGATACATTGGAGCGAATTGAAATCATGCAAGATTTGCGTAAAGGAATTTTTGATGTATTAATAGGTGTTAATTTACTTCGTGAAGGTTTGGATTTACCTGAAGTTTCTTTGGTAGCAATTTTGGATGCTGATAAAGAAGGATTTTTAAGAAGTCATCGTTCATTAACACAAACAATAGGACGTGCCGCTCGAAATTTGAATGGAAAAGCGATTATGTACGCTGATAAAATTACTGCAAGCATTCAGAAAACGATTGACGAAACCAATTATCGCCGAACGAAACAAATAAATTTCAATTTGGATAACAACCAAGTTCCAAAGGCCTTAAATAAAAAAATTGAAAGTGCCTTTACGAAAAACCCTTTGGTGGATTACGAATTGGGATTGGAAGTGGCTACAGCTGCAGAACCTAAAACAGAGTATTTGCCGAAAGCGGAAATTGAAAAACGAATTCGTGAAAACCGAAAAGCGATGGAAAAAGCTGCTAAAGACTTAGATTTTATGCAAGCCGCAAAATTGAGGGATGTGATAAAAAATTTGCAAGAGCAATTGGTGTAAAAAATAAAAATATAAATATGACTCGCAAAACAGCTTTTCTTTTTATTCTAATATTTTCAATAAGCATCTTGTTTTCACAAGAAAGTACTGCTTCAAAAAATGTATCTACTTTTACTATTGATGCGCCACAACTAAATTGCACCAAGAAAATCTGGTTGTATTTACCAAAGGACTATGCTGCTTCCAAAAAGAAATATCCTGTAATTTATATGCACGACGGTCAGAATTTATTTGACTCAAAAACATCATATGTTGGAGAATGGAATATTGACGAGAAATTAGACAGTTTGAACGCTCAAGTAATTGTGGTAGGAATAGAACACGGAAATGAAAAGAGAATTAACGAATTAACACCCTATAAAAACGAAAAGTATGGTGGAGGAAATGGCGATAACTACCTTGAGTTTATTGTAAAAACGCTAAAACCAAAAATAGATCTTGACTTTAAAACGAAGACCAGTTCAAAAAATACCGTAATTATGGGAAGTTCTTTAGGAGGTTTAATTTCTTTTTATGCATTATTAAAATATCCAGAGGTATTTGGGAAAGCAGGCGTATTTTCTCCCGCATTTTGGATTAATCCTGAAGTATTTGAAATGACAAATAAAACAAATACCCTAAACTCAAAAATATACTTTTTGTGCGGCGATAAAGAAAGTACAGACATGGTTCCCGACGTAAACAAAATGGAAATCCTAGTTTCTAATATACGATGCAGTTGCAGGCATTTAACGCGTAAAAAAATAGTAAAAGGTGGACAGCATAATGAAAAATTATGGCGCGATAACTTTGTAACCGTCTTTAAATGGTTGTCTATTTAGAGTGTTTTAAGAAACGACTCAAAATAGGAAACTGGCTTTAAATCCAATAAATCTTCACGGTGTTTCGCTAAAAAATCATAATCTAAAGTGTCAATAGAATCGATAGTATTGAAGATTTCAGGTAATTGCCCTTTTGGTTTTTTGAAAACAAATCCCAAACCATGATCGGTGTTTAAAACAAAAGCTGAAAGTTCTGGGTGGTTTTTTCTGATGTAAACGATTGTTTTCCATACGTCACCATTCCAAATGTTTTTCCAATCTTTATGATTTTCCAACTCTTTTCGAGCGTGATCGATAGAAATAGCAGGATGCGCCGCCAATGCATCTAAAGGATTGCAATCGTGTAAAACGATAACACCATTATCATCAAGGTATTTAAGAGTATTTACAGTATCCAAAAGCGATTGCTCGTAGGTATGAAGTCCGTCAATAAATGCTAAATCAAGGATGTTGGCTTTTAAAAGCGCTTTGTTTTCTGCAAAAAAGGCATCACTGGTTACTTCAAAATAATCATTTTTCAGCGTGTGAGGATTTAAAATACAAGCCCTAACTTTTTTCCACAAACTAAAATTAAAAAAGGGATCTACACCAAAACGTTTTTTTGTTCCTACAATATTGAAGAGACATTTCCCTCTATTTACACCTATTTCAAGGTAATTTTGAACATTTTTCTTTTTTATGATTGCGTTTAAAACTTGAATTCTAGTCATTTTTAATTTTAATTTAATAGCATTACTTTATTGAAGCGCTAATTTAGGATAAATTGTTGACATCAAAATAATGAATTTGATTATTTAGTTTATTAATTACTATTAGAGCTGCATTATAATTATATTTGCAAAAAATAGTTACAATGAAAATGACAAATAACGACATCCTGAAAAAACTTCGTGT
>CALPMA020000073.1 GCA_943324545.2 Chitinophaga pinensis | reverse complement strand
TTGTATTTTTGAATTGTTTTATATTTACATTTATATTTATAATTGATTTATTTTTGCATTATGAAGAAGAAAGACATTCGAATTCTATTAGTTGACGATGATGCAGATATCCTAGAAATTGTAGGATATAATTTATCTCAAGAAGGCTATCAAATTTCTACTGCTATAAATGGTAGAGATGCTATTGCAAAAGCTAAAAAAGTACTTCCTCATTTAATCATCATGGATGTCATGATGCCCGAAATGGATGGAATGGAAGCCTGCGAAAACATTCGTAAAATTCCAGAATTAAGCAATGTCATTATCACATTTCTAACCGCAAGAAGTGAAGATTATTCTCAGGTAGCTGGTTTTGATGCCGGTGCCGACGATTATATTACAAAACCAATAAAGCAAAAATTATTAATAAGTAAAGTAAAAGCCTTATTAAGACGTTTGAAAGAAACTGAAAAAGATTCTGAAACACTCAATGTTGGTGGAATTGAAATAAATCGCGAAGAATATAAAATAGTAAAAGACAATATCGAAATTGTTTTACCTCGTAAAGAATTTGAATTGTTTTATCTATTGGCTACAAAACCTGGAAAAGTTTTTAAGAGGGAAGAAATTTTAGATAAAGTTTGGGGTAATGACGTTATAGTTGGAGGAAGAACAATTGATGTTCACATTAGAAAATTAAGAGAAAAAATTGGAGACGATTTTTTTAAAACCGTAAAAGGGGTGGGCTACAAGTTTGAGGCATAAATGAATTTAAAAAATAAAGAAACTTTTCGATTTGCGTTTATTACAGCATTGCAAATAACTTTTTTTGCAACTTTGCTTGTTGGAATTTTGACTTATTTTTTTCATCAGTTTTCCTTACTTTTCTGTTTTATTTTTGCAATTTTAGTTGCACTCATTTCCTTTATTTTACTTACTATAAAAGTTCAACTTTTTATTTTCCGAAAGGTTAAAAAGATATATGATGACTTTTCTTTTTTAGAGTCATCAACTATAATTAACAAATCTTCAGCAACCGATTTAAATATAATTTCTAGAGAGGTATCCAAATTTGCTTCCGATAAGAAATTAGAAATTGAAGCTTTAAAAGTCCGTGAAGAATACCGTAGAGAATTTTTAGGGAATATTTCTCACGAATTAAAAACCCCGCTTTTTACCGTACAAGGCTATGTTTCAACATTACTTGACGGCGGTTATAAAGATAAAACTATCAGAAAAAAATACTTGGCTCGAGCTTTAAACGGTGTAGATAGATTAATTCACATTGTTGAAGATTTAGATACTATTTCTAAGCTTGAAATCTCTGACGAACCGATAAATATGGTGCCTTTTGATATAGTTCTACTCATTCAGAATGTAATAGATTTATTGGAAATGAAAGCCAATAAAAAGGATATCTTAATGACATTTGACGATAAATATACCAAGCCTATTTTTGTACTAGGCAATTATGAAAAAATCCAACAAGTAGTTTCTAATATAATTGAAAACTCAATAAAATATGGCAAATCTGGGGGTTCTACAGAAATTGGGTTTGAAGAAGTTAACAATCGAATTCAAATAGATATTAGAGACAATGGCGAAGGGATTGATGCTAAACACATACCAAGATTGTTCGAGAGATTTTTCAGAGTCGATAAAAGTGGTTCGAGAAATGTTGGAGGTTCAGGTCTTGGATTGGCTATCGTGAAACATATTATTGAAGCTCACAATGAAAAAATAATTATTGAAAGCGAGCTTGGTAAAGGCTCTCAATTTTCATTTACCCTACAAAAGTGGGAACAATTAGATTCTTAAAATCTATTTTTATCCTATTTTATTACTTATTTTTGCAAAAAAATTAAGTCAACTGTGGGAAGCAAAAACAAGTTAAAGAGGTTTAAAGAAAATGATTCATTTGGTAATGTTTTCCAGCCTACAAGAGAAGAAGTTGTTTCTGACCAATTTTCATTAAAAGGCAAATGGAATCAAAATTATTTTAAAAATAATAATCCAATTGTTTTAGAATTAGGATGCGGTAAAGGAGAATATTCTATAGGTTTAGCAGATAAATACCCAAATAAAAATTTTATTGGAATTGATCTTAAAGGAGCTCGTTTTTGGCGTGGTGCTAAAACTGCAGTGGAAAACGGCTTAAAAAATGTTGCTTTTATTCGTACCCAAATCGAATTAATTAATCATATTTTTGATGAAAATGAAGTTGATGAAATTTGGATTACTTTCCCTGATCCCCAAATTAAGTACAAGCGTACTAAACATAGAATGACCAATTCGCAATTTTTAAAATTGTATAAGAAAGTCCTAAAGCCAGACGGAATTATCAACCTAAAAACGGATAGCGAATTTATGCATGGATATACTTTAGGATTACTCCATGGTGAAGGTCACGAGGTTATTTATTCTAATCATAATGTATATGTTAACGAAGGAAGTCCTGAAGAAGTGACTGCTTTACAGACGTTTTATGAAAAACAGTATTTAGAAATAAACAAAGCTATTACGTATATTCGTTTTAAAATAAAATAAAATTTGAACTTTTTATTGCCCCTTATATTAGGTTTTGCAATAGCAGCAATTGGAATTTTTCCACCTGGTTTAATCAATATGACTGCTGCAAAAGTAAGTTTAGTTGACGGAAGAAATGAAGCGATTTCTTTTGTAATTGGAGCTACAGTAATTGTGATTATTCAAACCAATATTGCAGTACAATTTGCCAAGTATATTTATAGTCGACAAGATATAATTACGGCGCTACAACAAATAGCGTTAGTGTTATTTTTTGCAATTACTTTATATCTTTTTTGGACCGCAAAAAAACCAAAAAAAGCAAAGCAAAAAATAAAAATGCACAGTAAATCCAATCGTTTCTTTTTAGGAATGATGCTTTCATCATTAAATCTATTTCCAATTCCTTTTTACGTTTTTATTAGTGTGACCTTATCTTCATACGGATTATTTTATTTTAATTCGTTTTATATTTATTCTTTTGTTTCGGGAGTTGGAATTGGTTCCTTTACAGTTTTTTATTTGTATATTCTTTATTTTAAAAATCATCAAAGAAAGAGCGAGTTCTTGATAAAAAATGGAAATTATATTATTGGTAGCATTACTGGATTAATTTCATTAGTTACTTTTATAAAACTAATTAATACTTTTTGGACTTAAAAATGCCAGATAATAACGAAAATTTTTTTGAAAGAGTATATGAAGTAGCGAGACAAATTCCATATGGAAAAGTTACTTCTTACGGTGCCATCGCAAAAGTCCTTGGCGCAGCACGTTCTGCCCGAATGGTGGGATGGGCTATGAATGCCTCTCATAATTTAAATGATGTACCTGCTCATCGTGTGGTAAATAGAAACGGACTTTTAACTGGTAAACACCATTTTGATGGAACGAATTTGATGCAACAACTTTTAGAAAGTGAAGGAATAATTGTTATTGACAATCAAATTATTGATTTCGAAGAGCATTTTTGGATACCCGAAATGACAACTTAGTTTAAATTAATTTTTCTATTTTATGCTTCAAGTCAAAAATATTACTTTTAGTTATGACAAAAATAAAGTCATAAGAAACATTGATTTTTCAGTTTCAAAAGGTCAGAATATTGCCATTATTGGTGAAAGTGGATGTGGAAAAAGTACGTTGTTGAAATTAATCTATGGCTTGTATGATTTAGATGAAGGACAGATCTTATGGAATAACAATGAAGTTTTAGGTCCAAAATTTCATCTGGTTCCTGGAATGCCATTCATGAAATACCTCGCTCAAGATTTTGATCTGATGCCTTATATCACCGTTGCAGAAAATGTTGGAAAATACCTTTCCAATATCAACCCAGAAAAAAAACAAAACCGAATAAGTGAATTATTAGAAATTGTCGAAATGACAGAATATTCAAATATTAAAGCAAAATTCCTTAGCGGTGGTCAACAGCAAAGGGTAGCTTTAGCAAAAGTATTAGCCTTAGAGCCAGAAGTAATATTGTTAGATGAGCCTTTTAGTCAAATTGATAATTTTAGAAAAAATTCACTTCGAAGGAGACTTTTTTCCTATTTAAAATTGAAGGAAATCACTTGTATTGTTGCTACACATGACAACTCTGATTCACTTTCATTTGCAGAAGAAACCATAGTTTTAAAAAATGGTAAGATGATCATAAAGGAAAATTCATCTTATTTATATAATAATCCTACTAATAAATATGTCGCTTCTCTTTTTGGAGACGTTAATGAAATTAAATTATCTCAATTAATTGACAGTAGTAACAATGATGAAACCCTATGGTTATTTCCCCACCAATTAAAAATGGTAGCATCAGGAAAATTAAAAGTTAAAGTCAAACAATCATATTTCAAAGGAAGTCATTTTTTAATTCAGGCTGAAGCCAATGAAAATATAATTTATTTTGAACATGATTGTGAATTAAAAATTAATTCAGGAGTATTCTTAACTCATATAAAATAATACTAACTTTGAATGTTTTCAAATTTTAAAAGAAAAGCTATGTATCATTCTAAAATTTCAGGTTTGGGTTTTTATGTTCCCGAAAATACCGTAACCAACGATGATTTGTCAAAAATTATTGATACTAATGACGATTGGATTCAAGAAAGAACAGGGATTCAAGAACGTCGACATATAATTAAAGGGGAAGACACCACCACTTCAATGGGAGTTAAAGCTGCTAAAATTGCAATTGAACGAGCAGAAATTTCAAATGATGAAATCGACTTTATTGTATTTGCAACGTTAAGTCCTGATTATTATTTTCCTGGACCTGGAGTTTTAGTTCAAAGAGATTTAGGGTTAAAAACGGTAGGGGCTTTAGATATTAGAAACCAATGTTCCGGATTTATTTATGCCTTATCAGTTGCCGATCAGTATATAAAAACGGGTATGTATAAAAATATTCTAGTAATTGGGTCCGAAGTTCAATCTTCAGGTTTAGACATGACCACAAGAGGTCGTAACGTATCAGTAATTTTTGGAGATGGAGCAGGAGCAGCAATTGTTAGTCGGGAAGAAGATTTAACTAAAGGAATTATGTCTACACACTTGCATTCTGAAGGAATTCATGCAGAAGAATTAATCCTAAAAGCACCAGGAATGGGAAGCAGATGGGTTACAGACATTGTTGCAGACCTTGATCCAAATGATGAAAGCTATTTCCCATACATGAATGGACAGTTTGTGTTTAAAAATGCTGTAGTTCGTTTTAGTGAAGTAATAAAGGAGGGCTTGGAAGCCAATAATTTGAAAGTTTCCGATATCGATATGTTAATTCCGCATCAAGCAAATTTGAGAATAGCTCAGTTTATTCAAAAGAAATTCGGTTTGACTGATGACCAGGTATTTAATAATATTCAAAAATATGGTAACACAACGGCGGCTTCAATTCCAATAGCTTTAACTGAAGCTTGGGAACAAGGAAAAATAAAGTCGGGAGATACGGTGGTTTTGGCTGCTTTTGGAAGTGGTTTTACTTGGGCCAGCGCAATAATAAAATGGTAATTATACTATTTTTTCAATATACGAAAAAGCATAATTTTCATCCTCTTGGATTTGAGCTTTTAATAAATCTATTGAAGTAAATTTTTTTTCATCCCTAATTCTATCAATTACCGAAACAGCTATTTCTGTATTGTATAAGTCATCATTAAAGTCTAGAAAGTGAACTTCTATTGATAAATTCTCACCATTTACAGTAGGATTTATTCCAATATTCATTATTCCAAAAACTGTTTTTTCTTTTAAAAGACTTTTTACAACATAAACGCCATTCTTCGGAATTAATTTGTAATTCTCTTCAATTTCTATATTGGCTGTTGGAAATCCAATGGATCTTCCCAACTGTTTGCCTTTTATGATTTTTCCAGATAGTAAATAATCATAACCTAAAAATTCATTTGCAACAGACATATTTCCTTCTGAAATCGCATCTCTAATTTTAGTAGAACTTACAGAAACAGAATCCACTTCTTGTGCAGAAATTTGATCTACCTCAAAACCATATTTTTCCCCAAACCAAATTAAGTCGTCAATATTTGCTGCTCTATTTTTTCCAAATCGATGGTCATAACCAATGATGATTTTTTGAATATTAAAGGCGTCTACCAATACTGTTTTTATAAATTCTTCTGCCGAATAATTGGAAAATTCCTTGTCAAAAGGATGAATTACTAAATTATTCAATCCCATTTTTTTTAACAAAATACATTTTTCATTTATAGTATTTAATAGTTTTATAGGTGAGTTTTCGTTTAAAACCATCCTTGGATGAGGAAAAAAAGTAAGAATCAAACTCTCACAATCAGAACTTTTAGTTTCTTGAATTAGTTTTTCAATTATTTTTCGATGGCCAATATGAACTCCATCAAAAGTTCCAATAGTAACTATTGTTTTTTTTGTAGAATGAAATTTGCTTATTGACGAAAAAACTTTCAAGATTCTGTTTTAATTTTTTTGCAAATTTAGAAGATTAAATTCTATTATTATGTTTATTTATTTAACTTAAATGTAATTAAACTAATAACACCCTATTTTATGAATACTTAAACCCTCAATTAATTTATTGTCTAATGAATATTTTAATATTGAATAAATAGGAGCCCTTTTTTAATAATTTTGAATAATTATTTAAAATATATATTATATTTGACAACTTTTTGAATTAAAACCCTAAAATAATGACTAAAAAAATACTTTTTTCACTAACACTTACATTGTTTTTTTTAAATGTAAATTCACAAAACAACCAATTTTGGACAAAACACAATAATTACGATAAAATTTCTATAGACAAATCTGCTACTAGAGATAATTTCCCAAAAGTTTTCCAACTTTTTGATTTAAATTTCAATCCCCTAAAACAAGAATTATTTTCAATAATTAATAAAGTAGGTAAAAATAAAACCTATATTTCATTACCAAATGCCGATGGACAAATGGAATTATTTGAAGTAAATGAAGCTTCTAATTTTGACGCTGAATTACAATCACAATATCCTGAAATTAGAGCGTATTCCGGTAAAGGAATAACGGATAGATTTGCAACTTTAAAGCTTAGTATTTCCCCTCAGGGAATTCAAACAATTGTTTTTAGAACCGATAGAGAAAACGAATTTATTGAGCCTTATTCTGAAGACCACTCCGTTTATGCGGTTTTTAAATCTCAAAGAAATAGGAATACTGGTTGGACTTGTTCTACTGCTGAAGAAAAGGCCGTAATAGAAACTACCTCAAGATCTGCAATAGGTTCAAATTCAGTTCAGTCAAGTGCAGGACAGTTAAAAGTAATTCGTTTGGCTCTTTCTTGCAATGCTGAATATGCCAATTATTTTGGAGCTTCAAGTGCTTCACAGGCAGCATTGGTTTTAGCAGCATTTAATAATACATTAACTCGTTGTAATGGAATTTACGAAAAAGATTTAGGAGTGCACATGAACTTAGTGGCAAGTACTACTAATGTAATTTATTATGTTGCTTCATCTGACCCTTACACTGCTATGGCAAATTGGAATACTCAATTACAAATAGCTTTAAACACCACGTTAACTGGAGTAGGAACTTCATTAGCAGCAAATAATGCGGCATATGATATTGGACACATGTTTGGAAGAACTGGTGGAGGCGGAAGTGCTGGATGTATCGGTTGTATTTGTGTTGATGGAGTTGCCGCTGGAACAGGACCTACAAAAGGAAGAGGTATCACGTCACCTTCCGATGGAATTCCTTCAGGTGACACATTTGATATTGATTATGTAGTTCACGAAATGGGACACCAAATGGGAGCCAATCACACTTTTTCAAATAATAATGAAGGATATGGTGTAAATAAAGAAGTTGGTTCAGGAATAACTATTATGGGGTATGCTGGAATTACAAATCAAGAT
Source organism: Chitinophaga pinensis (assembly GCA_943324545.2). GTDB lineage: Bacteria > Bacteroidota > Bacteroidia > Flavobacteriales > Flavobacteriaceae > Flavobacterium. The sequence goes on along the minus strand of CALPMA020000073.1, from coordinate 2,657 downwards.
GTTGCCGGTAACTCTATTGATATTTTTCATCAAACTTCAATTGAACAAATTCAAAATAATTTAGCAGGTAGAGCTTGTATAGTCTCTACCAATTTAGTCGATAATGCTACTCCGGTAGTTCAACCTGTAATTGATTACACTATTCCATTTAGCACTCCATTTGTGTTAACTGGGGCAGCAACAGATGCTAATGCAACAGATGCTTTAACCTATTGCTGGGAGCAAAACGATGATGGAGGTGCAAATACAGGTAATAATAGTGGCGCTAGCGAAACAAAAGTTATCGGGCCAAATTTCTTGTCATGGAGACCAACAGCATCACCTTCAAGGTATTTTCCAAAAATAGAAAGTGTAATTGCAAATTCAACTACAACTAGTGAAGTAGGAGGAACAGCAGGTTTTTTATCTGAAGCTTTAAGTTCGGTTTCAAGAGTGTTAAATTTTAGACTAACAGTTAGAGATAACGCTCCATACAGTCCAATAGCACCTGTAAAAGTGGGACAAACGAACTATACTGACATGAAAGTTAATGTAACGTCATCTGCAGGACCTTTTATTGTAAATGCGCCAGACACTGCAGTTTCATGGACGGTAGGGTCAAACCAAACAGTTACTTGGTCAGTTGCGGGAACAACAGCTAACGGAATTAATGCAGCTTATGTAGACATCTTTTTATCAAGAGACGGGGGGTTAACCTACCAAACTCAATTGGCTAGTAAGGTTCCAAATAATGGAAGCGCATCTATCACTGTTCCAAATATTGTAGGAACAAGAAACAGAATTATGGTTAAAGGATATAAGCATGTTTTCTTTGATATTTCAAATGTTAATTTTACTATTACAGCACCAACTTCAAGTTTTGCCATTGCCTATAATGGTGTTGCAGAACAACAAAATAAACAAGCTTGCCAAGGAGGAAATGCTGTATATACAATCCCTTACACAGCTTATGGTGGTTTTACAGGAACAACAACTTTTGCAGCTACTGGTTTGCCTGCTGGAATAACCGCTACTTTTGCGCAGTCTACTTTGTCAGCAAGTGGAACGGTTTCAATGACTGTTTCTTCGGCAAATAATACCACAGTAGGATTAGTACCAATAAATGTTACAGCTACCTCAGGGACTACTGTAAAAACAGCTACTTTCTATTTTGAAATTTTTAATTCTAATTTTGGAACTCAAACATTAACAAGCCCAGCAGATTTAGCAACAACAATAGATCCATTGTCTTTAGTATTAACATGGCCAGTAAATACGGCTGCAACATCTTATGACGTTGAAATTGCAACAAATGCAAATTTTTCAACTATTGTTAGATCGGTAAACGTTATTACAAATAGTTACTCGCCAACAGGATTATTAAATTCTACTATTTATTATTGGAGAGTCCTTCCTAAAAACCCAGCATGTTCTGGTTCTTATAGTTTAGGATATAGATTTACCACAGGTCAACAGATTTGCTTAACAGTAACATCAACCGATACGCCAATTGCTATACCTGTTATTGTAAATACTACTCCATTTTTTTCTAGCATAAACTTGTCTTCAAGTAATGTTGTTTCAGATGTTAATGTTACTGTTGATATTACCCATACTTGGGTAAATGACATGACAATTTCATTAATTAGTCCTACTGGTACAGAGATTCAATTAGTGGCAAGACCTTGTACTAATGCCTCTTTATTAGATATTATAGCTACTTTTGATGATTCTGGAAGCACAATAGTTTGTGGAACAAATCCAGCAATTTCTGGTACTGTAAAACCCATACAACAATTATCAGGATTTAATGGACAACCTATAAATGGAGTATGGAAATTAAAAGTTTTAGATCCATATAATGAAGATGGAGGCGCAATAAACAGCTGGACTTTAAATGTTTGTTCATTAAGTCAAGCAGTTTTGGGTGTTGTTGATAATTCATTATCTAATTTTGTCTTGTATCCAAATCCTAATAAAGGAAACTTTACGGTACAGTTTGATTCGAAATCAAATAATGAAATTGGAATTTCAGTTCACGACATGAGAGGAAGATTGATATTAAACAATACCTACAGCAATACTGATTTGTTTTCTCAAAACATTGAGCTAGCAAATGTTCAATCAGGAGTTTATCTTGTAACTGTTCAAGATGGAGACAAAAAAGCAGTTAAGAGAGTTGTAATTGAATAATTTTTTTAACCTAATTATTTTAAAAAAGAGACTGTTAATGCAGTCTCTTTTTTAGTTGAATAAGCATACATATATTGAGTTTAATAGCAATTTTAATTGTATTTATTATCTATATGTTAAGAAATTATTAGCTCTATATGAAAGTAATTAACAAACTGTTTCAATCGATTTCTTTAGAAATATTGTTAATTCCGTAACGATACTAATAAAATTATTTAATTAAGCGTTATGGTATAAGATTCAAATGAGAATATTCTTAAAAAAACGGTTTATTTTTAGTTTTTAATAATTTTAATAATTATTGATAATTTAATGTAAAAAACATTTTTTTATTTAAACTAAAAAATTAAATTTGCTCTTCACCAAGTTTAAATTAACTTTAGAAATTAAAAAATTATTTAAAATTATCAAAAATTAAAAAAAATGGCAAACGTTAAAAAAGAAAGTGGTTCAAAAGTAGGAGGTATGATCTCAGGAATCATAAT
>CALPMA020000072.1 GCA_943324545.2 Chitinophaga pinensis | reverse complement strand
CCAGAACCAAATTCACTATCTCCAAAATTCACCGCGATTTCACCACCGCCACCACCGCCTTCCATTTCAGGAAGAGGCAAGCTGTCACTAAATTTTAAAAAGAAAAACAATAAAAAAAACAAAGCAAAACTGGTAATAGTAATTGCTAATGATTTTTTTTCTTGTTCGGTTTGAAATAGTTTCATTCTATGAAATTGAGAGATAAAGATAATACAATATTTAAAACGAAAAAGGCATCAAAAAATTGTTTTCAAATAATCAAGTAAATTAAACCAATTGTTTCAAAGCAATTTCAAATGCGGTGGCGCTAAGATTAGTTTTTGAACTATTTAACGAATGTGCTTTTGCAATAGCATTTTTAATGGTATTTGAGGTATCAATAAAAATTGATTCATCGGTCATTTGAACTTTTTTCTCCATAAAATAAGCAAAAACTCTTGCCATTCCACAGTTTGAAATAAAGTCGGGAATCAAGCTTATTTTTTGGTCTACCTGCTCCATTATCGAACCAAAGAAAATTTCTTTATCTGCAAATGGAACATTGGCCCCACAAGAAATGACTTCTAATCCTGAGGAGATCATATTGTCAATTTGCTCTTGCGTCACTAATCTTGATGCGGCACATGGTGTAAAAATTTCAGCACCTATCGTCCATATTTTTTCGTTGATTTCTTCAAATGAAATCATATTGTCTGCCACTAATTTATTTCCATCCTTGTTTAAAAATAAGGTTCTAATTTCTTCAAATGTAAATCCGTTTTCATTAATAAGACCTCCGTCTCTATCGATAATCCCGATTACTTTTGCGCCCATTTCAGCTAAGTAAAAAGCGGCGGCAGAACCTACATTTCCAAATCCTTGAACAATCGCTTTTTTACCTTTAACATCGCCTCCATAAATGGTGTAAAAATGACGAACTGCTTCTGCAACCCCATAACCAGTAATCATATCGGCAACAGTATATTTTCTAGAAACATCTGGAGAAAATACGGGGTTTTCAATCACTTTTACTACTCCTTGTCGTAATTGCCCAATTCTATTGATTTTATCCGCTTCAGTTGGTTTAAAATGACCATTAAAAACGCCTTCTTGAGGATGCCAAACTCCACATTCTTCTGTCATTGGGATCACTTCATGAATTTCATCCACATTTAAATCGCCGCCGGTTCCATAATAACTTTTCAATAAGGGCGAAACTGCTTTGTACCAACGTTGTAAAACTCCCTTTTTTCTTGGGTCATTTGGATCAAAATTAATTCCAGATTTTGCCCCACCAATTGCTGGTCCTGAAACTGAAAATTTTACTTCCATAGTTTTAGCTAAAGATAAAACTTCGTTCATATCTAACCCTTTTCTCATTCTTGTACCACCACCAGCAGCGCCACCTCGCAATGAATTGATTACTGTCCAACCTTCCGCTTCCGTTTCTTGGTCTTTCCAGTTAAAAACAATTTCAGGTTCTTTATTTTCGAATTTTTTTAGTAAATCTTTCATTAATTTATTTTCGTTTTTTAGAATTGCAAATATAGGCAACTTTAATTTTTTATTATTATTTTGGATTGTATATTTTTCCAGCGCTATGGTCTTTTGAAGCTCCCGTTACACTGCTTAAGGTGTTGATTTCATTCCTCAATTTTAGAATACCTAATAATCCAAATATCAGCGCTTCTTTGAATTCAATAATTTTCTTTTCAGGAATTACTAATAAAGTTTCTTTTAAATAATATTGAATCCTACCAATTAAAAAATCATTATAAGCGCCACCACCGGAAATTAATAATTTGGTTTTTTTATTTGGTATTGCCAATCCAATTTGAACGGCAATATGTTCTGTAAATGTGGCTAATTTATCCTCAATAGAAATCTCATATCTTTCTATTATTGGTACAATGATTTCTTTTACAAATTCAAATCCCAACGATTTAGGATAGGATAAATTGTAAAATTCCAATAAATTTAATTCTTTCAATAAGGCTGAATTTATTTTTCCAGATCTTGAAATGGTTCCTTTATCATCATATTCCAAACCCAATTGATTAGCATAAAAATTTAAAACGGTATTTACCGGAGAAATATCAAATGCAATTCGGGTTCTATTTTCCTCAAAGGAAATATTTGAAAAACCACCTAAATTCAAACAATAATCAACTTCGGAAAATAAAAGGCGATCGCCAATTGGTACTAAAGGGGCGCCTTGACCACCCAATTCAACATCTTGAACTCTGAAATCACAAACTACTTTTTGGTTACAAATGGTGGCGATTTCTGGTAAATTTCCAATTTGTAAAGTAATTCCATTTTTAGGTTGGTGTAAAATGGTATGTCCATGGGAACAAACGGCATCAATATTTTGAAGATGGTGTTTTGAAATAAAATCGGAAATTGTATTCCCTAATAATAAGGTGTATTTTTTATTTAATGCTAACAATTCTGATGCTGAGAACCCAACTGCAATTTTTAATTGGTCAATCCATTCTTGGCTGTAACCAATTGTTTCAGATTCAAGGATTTGGAAACTCCATTTGCCATTTAGGATCTCAAAATTAAGATGCGCTAAATCAATTCCGTCAAGCGATGTGCCCGACATCACACCAATTAGGTTGTATTTTTCTTGAATCATAGGCTAAAATTAATAAATCATTTTGAGAATTTGATAATTTAGAAGTATATTTGTTTGCGTTTTTTATATTAATCACAATTATTTTTCACAATTATGGATTTTAAACTTACTGAAGAGCATTTAATGATTCAACAAGCAGCTAGAGATTTTGCTAAAATGGAATTGTTGCCAGGTGTTATTGAAAGAGATGAACATTCAAAATTTCCAACGGAACAAGTGAAGACTATGGCTGAACTTGGATTTATGGGAATGATGGTTGATCCAAAGTATGGAGGTTCTGGTTTAGATAGTATTTCTTATGTTTTAGCGATAACTGAAATTTCAAAAATTGATGCTTCTTCGGCGGTTATTATGTCCGTTAATAATTCATTAGTTTGTGCTGGAATTGAAAAATATTGTAATGAAGAACAAAAACAAAAATATCTTATTCCACTTGCAAAAGGGGAAGTTATAGGAGCTTTTTGTTTATCGGAACCTGAAGCGGGTTCTGATGCTACTTCTCAAAAAACAACCGCAATTGATAAAGGAGATCACTATTTATTGAATGGAACAAAAAATTGGATTACAAATGGTAATTCAGCTTCTACTTATATTGTAATTGCTCACACGGATGTTGATAAAGGACATAAAGGAATCAACGCTTTTATTGTTGAAAAAGGATGGGCAGGATTTGAAATAGGACCAAAAGAAAAGAAAATGGGAATTCGCGGATCAGATACGCATTCTTTAATGTTCACGGATGTTAAAGTCCCAAAAGAAAATAGAATTGGCGAAGATGGTTTCGGATTTAATTTTGCAATGGCCGTTTTAAATGGCGGAAGAATTGGTATAGCTTCACAAGCTTTAGGTATTGCAAAAGGGGCCTATGAATTGGCTTTACAATATTCTCAAGACCGTAAAGCTTTTGGAAAAGAAATTTTCAAACATCAAGCAATTGCTTTCAAATTAGCCGATATGGCGACTCAAATTTCTGCAGCTGAAATGTTGGTTTTAAAAGCAGCTTCTGAAAAAGATGCAGGACAAGATATTTCTCAATCGGGCGCTATGGCTAAATTATTTGCTTCTCAAACTGCAATGGATACTACAATTGAAGCAGTTCAAATTCATGGTGGAAACGGTTATGTTGCCGAATACCATGTGGAAAGAATGATGCGTGATGCTAAAATAACTCAAATATATGAGGGAACTTCTGAAATTCAACGCATTGTAATTTCAAGAACTTTGATTTCATAATTCAGTATTTACAAAATAAAAAAAGTCCTAAAGCGAATTGCTTTAGGACTTTTTTATTTGATAATTTTATTGAAATTAATCTATAATAATTTTCTTGGTAAGGCAATCTCCTTGACTTCTTATCGAAATTAAATAAACCCCTTTCATGGTATCATTTAAAGTTACTATTTGATTTAATTCACTATTGTTTACATATTCTTTTTCAAATATTATTCGTCCTGTAGTATCGTAAATTACAATTGAATAATCATTCAAAATCGATTTTAATTGAATGTCAAAAATTCCTTTATTTGGATTTGGAACAATAGAAAAATTATTTACAAAAAAGCTATTTGTACTCAATACATTGGTTAAAAACTGACTTGATATTGTATTGTAATAAGCAAGCATTCTCGTTGCTTGTCCAGCTGTAAACATGTACATACAGGCGTCATTAGTATAATCCATGTAGTTCATAGTTAATGTGCTCACATTGCAATTTGCTGTTACTCCAGCCCCCGGACATTCATATGTTGGAGTGTTTGATGGAGGTGTATCACAAACTCGATCTCCTTGGGTAGCACAATTTGAATTGTTACAGCTTGAAGTAAATGTATGATTTAGATTAAAAAAATGGCCTAATTCGTGAGTAAGGGTTCTACCTAAATTATAAGGATTTCTAGGAACATAGCCTGGACATCCAGCACCTTTTCCAAAAGCATTTAGTGAAATTACAACTGTTTGACCATTGATAGGCGAACCACCCAAAGGTGAATACCCTAAAAGGTTTGTTCCCGCATTTCTACAAACTAGGTTTAAGTATCCGCTCCAATTTGAATCGCTATCTGCTCCACCCAAAAAATTAGTTCCAAAAGTAACTGCTAAATCCCCATTTACCAGATTTGATCCAGCTGGATGGTTTTGATTTGCCAAAACAAATCGTATATCTAAACTTCCAGAGTTAACAGTAGGATAATTACTACTATCAATTAACCATTGAGAAATATCTTGGTTTGTACCATTATAATCTAAATTCAATATGTCTACTTGGGTTTGTGCTAAATTTTTAAGACATATTGTAGGTGATGTTACATCAGGAAAATGTACTGCAACAGGAATTATAATTGTAGCATTTGGACTTGCTAACCTGTTCGGATTTTGTTCTAATTTTGCTAATTCAATTTCAAACTTTGATTGAAGATTTAAATAGTTTTGTCTGGCAATTGGATCGTTCATTATCTGTTCCATTTTTTGTTCCATTCCACAAGTTCGTAGTTGAGAATATCCCAATTGAAAAAATAATAACGCGATAAGTAATTTTAGTTTCATATGATTTTTTATTTTAGAGGACGAATTTAATAATTATTATTTATTTACTTTAATAATACTATAAAAAAAGTCCTAAATAAATATTTTAGGACTTTTAAATAGCAATTGTAATATTATTTTGCCAATGTCATTTCATCAACTATGTGTTTTGCACCCGAGTATTTCTCAATAACCCACAATACATAACGAATATCTACATTGATTGTACGTTGTAATTTTGGATCAAAAATAACATCACCGGCCATCGCTTCAATGTTTCCATCAAAGGCCAATCCTATTAATTCTCCTTTTCCATTTAATACTGGCGATCCAGAATTCCCTCCTGTAATATCATTGTCAGTTAAGAAATTTACGTGAAGTGAGCCGTCTTTATCAGCAAAACGCCCGTAATCTTTATTTTTGTTTAACTCAATAATACCAGCTGGCAAGTCAAATTCTTCATCTCCTTTTTTGTATTTTTTTACTTGACCATCTAACGTAGTATAGTTATTAATTTTAGCATCGTTTCTCTTGTCTGCGGGTAAAGAACGAACTTTACCATAAGTTAAACGTAATGTGGAATTTGCATCTGGGTATTTTATCGAACCAATTTTTGACTCTCTTAAACCTTCTACTAATAAACGGAAAGCTACTCCATATTCATTTTGTGCTTTTGCAATTACATCCGATTTAGCATTCATGTGCGCCACTAAATCATTAGAAATTAAATACAAAGGATCACTTGCTAAAACGGCATCACTTGGATTATCTAAAAATGCTTTTACTTTATCAAATGATGTTAATACACTCTTTTCAAAAGCGGTATTTACAAATTTAGAATAATCGTAATTGTTTTCTTTTCCAATTTTTTCTACCATAGGAGCAATTCCATAGCCTAATGATTTAGTTGCATACAATTTTAATTGAGCAGTTAAGATATCTTTTTCAGCATCAATGTAGGAATCTTTGAAAAAACCATCCGCCATTTCAATTATTCTCGGAGCCAATGCAGCACGCTTTGTAGCATCTGCTTTAGCATAGGCATCCAATTGTCTTCCTAGGGTGCGACCAATTGTTCCATAGGCTGAAGTTCTCATTAATTGTTGTAAGTAATTATCATGACGAGATTTTTCGTTTGTCAAATCATAATATGAATTTATTGATGCAACAACATTGCCATATTTAGCTTTATTTTCAGCTTTATTTGCCCAAATATTAAATTTAGCTTCTTGTTCAGCTTTTGATTTTGAAGTTTGAAATTTGCTTAAAGCGTCAATCATCCCTTGACGGTTTTTCCAGTAATTTGCTGTTGAAGCAAATTTTGAAGCATATACTAATCGAAGTGCAGCACTTTGATCCATATATTTTTTCATATTGTCCATACCGGTTTTAGCACCTTCAACCCAAGCTGGATATGCAAATTTTACATTTTGCTCTATTCCAGCAGCTGGCATCCAACGGTTTGTTCTACCTGGATAACCTAATATCATGGCGAAATCACCTTCTTTTATTCCGTTTAAGTTTACTGGCAAATAGTGTTTAGGGCTTAACGGAACATTATTGGTAGAATAGTCTGCAGGATTTCCGTCTTTGTCAGCGTAGATTCTGAACATAGAAAAATCGGCTGTGTGGCGTGGCCATTCCCAGTTGTCAGTATCACCACCAAATTTTCCAAGACTTTCAGGAGGAGTTCCTACTAAGCGAACATCTTTATAATCTTGGTAAACAAAATAGTAATATTCATTTCCTTGAAAAAATGGACGAACAGAAACAGTGTATTTTCCACCTTCATTGTTTTCTTTTTCAATCACTGCAATTTCTTGATTAACTGCTTTTTCTCTTTCCGCCTCAGTCATTTTATCATTTAATTTTGCCAAAATTCTTTTAGTACAATCGTCCATACGAACGAAAAAACGAACATATAAGCTAGAAGGCTTCATTTCTGAAGCTCTATTAGCAGCCCAATAACCGTCTTTCAAATAGTTTTTCTCGGCAGAAGATAATTCAGCAATAGCATCATAGCCACAGTGGTGATTAGTTAATACCAAACCGTCTTTCGAAATAACTTCGGCTGTACAACCTCCATTAAATTGAACAATTGCATCTTTTAAACTGTGGTTGTTGATGCTGTAAATTTCTTCAGCGGTCAATTGCAAACCCATTTTTTGCATGTCTCTATGATTCAAACGCTCAATGAACATTAAAAACCACATTCCTTCATCGGCCTTAACGGTCGCAGGAATTAATAGAATCCCAATTATCAGGGATAAAATAAATTTTTTCATATTTTTTAGTTTTTTTAGGAACTGCGAATATAATTCATTTTCACAATTCTATTTGCATACCAAGTTTAAAAATTTACGATTTTAACAATTGTTTTGATGTTTTCAATAAATTAACTTTTGTAAAAATAGATAACCTTATGATAAAATAAAAAGTACGTTAAATTAACACAACTATTGGAATTTTGTTAAAACTAAAAATGAAAAATAAAAGAAAAATTCCATTAGTAGTAATAAGCGATATTCACCTTGGAACCTACGGCTGTCAAGCTACCGAATTATTACAATATTTAAAATCTATTCAACCAAAGACCTTAGTTTTAAATGGTGATATTATTGACATGTGGAACTTTTCAAAAAGTTATTTTCCATCTTCTCACATGAATGTTTTGCGCCACATTATTAAAATGTCAGCCAATGGCACTCGATTGATTTATATCACAGGAAACCACGATGAGGTATTGCGAAAATATTCCGATTTAATTTTGGGCAAATTTGAATTGGTAGACAAATTAGTTTTAGAATTAGACGGAAAAAAAGCCTGGATTTTCCATGGTGATGTATTTGATTCTTCCACTCAAGGATATGCAAAAATATTAGCAAAAATAGGTGGTAAAGGTTACGATTTATTAATACTAATTAATAGTTTCTTGAATTGTATAATGGTATTATTGGGAAAAGAAAAGCGCAGTTTTTCTAAGAAAGTAAAAGATAGCGTTAAAAAAGCAGTTTCGTTTATAACCGATTTTGAAACTACAGCTGCTGAAATTGCAATCGATAAAAAGTACGACTATGTAGTTTGCGGTCATATTCATAAACCTCAAATGAGAGTGGTTACAAATGAAAATGGATCAGTAATGTATTTAAATAGTGGCGATTGGGTTGAAAACTTAACCGCTTTAGAATATAAAAATGCGGAATGGAGCATTTATGAATATAAAAAGGAGCATTACCTAAATTCTGAATCCAACGACGAATTAGTTTCGGAAGATTACGCTTCAAAAATTCTCTCCTAATTAATTTTTAATTTACAAATGAAAATATTCTATGCAATACAAGCAACGGGCAACGGTCATATAAGTAGGGCAGTGCAGTTGTATCCGTATTTAAAAAAATTTGGTTCTGTTGATTTTTTTATGAGTGGGAATAATGCCAGTTTAAATGTTGACATTCCAATAAAATATAAAAGTAAAGGTTGTAGCTTGCATTATACTAAATGCGGCGGATTGGATTATTGGGAAACTGCCAAAAACATCAATCTTGTACAAATTTTTCGCGATGCAAAAGCACTACCATTAAATGATTACGATGTAATAATTAATGATTTTGATTCGGTTACTGCATTGGCTTCAAAACTTCAAAAAGTGAAATCGGTGCAATTTGGTCACCAAGCAAGTTTTAAATCAAAGTTGACACCCAGGTCAGAAAATAATAATTTAATGGGGGAATTAGTTTTACAAAAATATGCTCCAGCAAATAAATATATTGGGCTTCATTTTAAAGAATACGATACCTTTATTCATCCTCCTATTATTAAAGATGATATTGTAAATGCAACACCTACCGACTTAAAACACATTTCTGTTTACTTGCCTTCTTTTGATAAAGAGTGTTTGCAAACCGCTTTTAATAAAGTGAGCGACATTCAATTTCATTGGTTTTTAGGTGATGTTAAAGAAAAATATACCATTGGAAATATTACTTATTTTCCGGTAAACCAAAAGCTATTTAACGATAGTTTAATCAGTAGTCACGGAATAATTACTGGTGGCGGATTTGAAACTCCTGCAGAAGCATTGTACTTAAATAAAAAGGTACTTAGCATTCCAATTCAAAAGCATTATGAACAAGAATGTAATGCTGCAGCATTAAAATTATTAGGAGTTCCAGTTCTTAGTAAAGTGGGTGATAATTTTCACGTTGAAATTGAAAATTGGCTAAATGGAAAAATTGTATATCCAAAAATTGAGGCCAACGATATCCCAAAAACGCTACAATATTTGTTTGATACTTATAATGACTAAATAAAAAAGCCATCGAAAGATGGCTTTTTTATTTATAAGTTATGACTATTTTCTGACAGTTCATCTTCCAGATTAAGCATGTTCCAAAGTTTGTCTTTTAACTCAGTTAGCCCTTGTTGCGCAATTGATGAAATAAATAAATAAGGAGTTCCGGAAAAAGCTATATCCAATTCTGTTTTTAGTTCCGCTTTAAGTTCTTCATCCAACATATCGCATTTTGAAATTACAACGATACGTTCTTTGTCAAGCATTTCAGGATTATATTTAGTTAATTCATTGACTAAAATATCATATTCTTCTTTGATATTTGGGGTATCAACAGGAATTAAAAATAACAAAGTAGAATTTCTTTCGATATGTCTTAAAAAGTAATGTCCTAAACCTTTTCCTTCAGCGGCACCTTCTATAATACCAGGAATATCTGCAATTACAAACGATTGAAAATCACGGTATGCTACAATTCCAAGATTTGGTTTTAAAGTGGTAAACGGATAATCGGCAATTTTAGGTTTTGCTGAAGTTAGTACAGAAAGTAATGTCGATTTTCCGGCATTAGGAAAACCTACTAATCCTACATCGGCAAGTACTTTCAATTCCAAAATCATATCCACTTCTGTGGAAGGCAAACCGGGCTGAGAATATCTTGGTGTTTGATTCGTTGAGCTTCTGAAATGCCAGTTTCCTAAACCTCCTTTTCCTCCAAGGGCTACAATTCTCTTCTCACCATGATCGGTAATTTCGAATAAAACTTCGTTGGTTTCTTTATCACGAACTACTGTTCCAAGTGGTACTTCAATATATTTATCTTCACCGTCAGCACCGGTACTTCGGTCGCCACCACCGTCACCACCATGACCTGCTTTAACATGTTTGGCGAATTTTAAATGAAATAATGTCCAAAGACTTTTGTTTCCAACTAGATATACGTGTCCACCGCGACCACCATCACCTCCGTCTGGACCTCCTTTTTCAATAAATTTTTCCCTATGCAAATGGGTCGAACCCTTTCCGCCTTTACCAGAGGAAACATATATTTTTACGTAATCTACGAAATTTCCTTCAGTCATTTTCTTGTTTTTATTCTAAATTAGTTGGTAATAAAAAGTTATAAACTTT
>CALPMA020000071.1 GCA_943324545.2 Chitinophaga pinensis | reverse complement strand
TGAGCCGTAAATTTCGAACGATTTTTTACAAATAAATTACTGTTAATTTGATGGTATTTCATAATGCAATAAATTAGATTACAAATCTAATCAATCCATTTGTAATATCTAGCACCTATTAAGTTAGGATTTTCATTTTCTATTTTATCCAATATCCACTCACTTTTGGGCTGCTGAACACTTGATTTTTGCTCTTTTTTGTGTAATTTTTCATAGGTTTCAAATCCAATTTCGTAACTTTTTTCTAATGTTTGAAACAAATTAACATTCGAAATTGCAACTCTCCAATTCGGTTGAATGGTCCCTTCAAATACTTTTGATTTAGAGCCACTTCCATAAGCCAGGAAACCAAATTTTTGATTTGAAAGGTCTGCTTTTGATTCATAAAAATGAGCTAATGTGGATAGGAATCCCATAAAAATAGAACCTGTATATAGATTGCCAATAAGGGAAGAGGCAATTTCTGCAGGTTGTAATTTTTCGTTTATAAAGTTTCGGTATTCATCCGATTTACTGATTTCTTTAAGTTTGTTTTGGTATTCTGAAGCATCTTCATCTTCACTTATAATTTTGTTTTTATGATCTAAACAATAGATTTCTGACAACATTCTTCTTCCTTGAAAAGAATAAGGAAGGTGCATAATTATACTTTTCCATGATTGATAAATGGAACTTTCAGAACCGCTAGCTTTTTTAAATGAAAAGTAAGCATTTCGGGTTCTGTCCATGTAACATTGATTGGAATATTGACCTTCAAAAACCGGTTGGTCCTTATGGATTTCAATTTCTGCTTCTAAATTATCAAACCAGTTTTCGTTATTTGAATTTCCAGTAATTGCTTCTTTTGAAATTGATCGGTAAGGTTTAAAAAAATCAAAAACTCCTTTTGTGCTTGTTGCCCAATTGTTTTCAAATGCTATTATTCTTGGATTTTGAGAGATTAATATTGCTACAGCGCCAGCTCCTTGAGTATATTCTCCGGTAGAATTTAAATCATATTTTGCAATATCAGTAGTAACTACAATGGCTTTTTTATTTGGATTTAATTTTACAAAATCAATGCAATTTTGCATGGCGTCAACGCCTCCAATACAAGCAAATGTAAAATCCACCACGTCGCATTCTGCTAATCGATTTTCACCAAATTTTTGTTCCATCAACGACACCAAAAATGAAGCAATTGGTTTTGAACTATCTATTGAACTTTCAGTTCCAACATAAATTCGAGAAATGTCTTCTAATTTAATTGCATTATCGACAATTAATTTAGTCAAAGCATTTGCGCCAAAAACCACTGTATCTTGATGGCTATCTGGTAAAGTCATTTTCAACAATCCCAATCCTTTTTCTAATTTTTCAGGATCGATATTTCTCTTGTTTGCTAACGTGCTAATTGGTAAATGTATTTTTGCAACATCAAATGCAATAGCGTCTATTCCGAAATTCATTATTAATCTATTTTTTGTAAAATTACGAAGTGGTATTGATGTTCAATAAAATTTTTCCTTTAAAAACGTCTTCGCAATTAATTTTTACGATATTTAAAACAAACGGTAAGATCTAATGGGAATTTAATAATTTTATAATCAATCATTCGCTATTTTATTTAATTTAGCAGAAATAATTATTTAACAACTGTTTTTATGAAGTCTATTTTTTTACTATTTATGTTTAATTTATTTTTGTTTGCAAATGCTCAAAATAAGCCCTCCTATATGATTTATGATCAAAATGGAAAAAAAGCAAGTTACAATGATATCATAAACAGTTCCCAAAAATCAGAGGTGCTTTTATTTGGAGAATACCACGATAATTCAGTTGTTCATTGGCTTGAGTTAGAAATCACGAAAGATTTATATGGGAAAAAATTATTGGTTCTAGGAGCAGAAATGTTAGAAGCAGACAATCAAAAACAATTAAACCTATATTTAAAAGACGAAATCAATCAGAAAATACTAGACAGTACGGCTAGACTTTGGCCAAACTATAAAACTGATTATAAACCATTGGTGGATTTCGCTAAGGAAAATAAGATTGATTTTATAGCTACCAATATTCCTCGAAGATTTGCTAGTTTAGTATTTAAAAAAGGATTTGAAGCACTAGATAAACTATCACAAGAGGAGAAATCTTGGATGACACCATTGCCTTTTCAATACGATGCAACTTTGCCAGGTTATTTTAAAATGACACAAGAAATGGGTGGTCATGGAGGTGAGAATTTGCCAAAAGCTCAAGCTTCAAAAGACGCAACAAGGGCCTATTTTATTGCTAAAAACCGTAAAGAAAATTCATTATTTATTCATTACAACGGTTCTTATCACAGCGATAACTTTGAAGGAATCAACTGGTATTTAAAACAACAAAATCCGAATATTAAAATTGTAACCATTGCTACAGTTTCTCAAATCGATATCTCCAAATTAGAATCTGAATATTTGGGTAAAGCCAATTTTATTATTGTAATCGACGAAGACGTAACCAAAACGTATTAATTGAACAAAATGAAATTTCACTTTTTGCATAATATTTAAAATTTCATTGAATTATATTAACTCGATTTAACAATAATTAAACAATTGTCAAAATCACCTTAAAATCAATATAAATTACTACGAAAAGGTTGTAGTATGATATATTAATGATTATTTTTGTGCATTATTTAAAAATAAAAATTGATTTTATCATGGCCAATTCCTCATTTCTAAAGTCATCAATTGCAAAGAAAGTTGCAATGGCACTTTCGGGACTTTTTTTAATTTCCTTTCTATCACTTCATTTTTTTATCAATTTTACCTCTATTTTTAGCGAAGAGCTATTTAATATGATGTCTCATTTTATGGGTTACAATCCAATAATTCAATTTGTTATGCAGCCAATTTTGGTAGCTGGAGTTATTTTTCACTTTGTAATGGGAATGGTTTTAGAATTAAAAAATAGAAGTTCGAGACCAGTATCTTATGCAAATTATAATGGAGCAGCTAACTCTTCATGGGTTTCAAGAAATATGATTGTATCAGGATTAGTTGTTCTAGCATTTTTAGGATTGCACTTTTACGATTTTTGGGTTCATGAAATTACCTATAAATATGTTAATGTAAATGAAATTAATCCAACTAGATACTACGAAGAATTAAACCATAAATTTGAAAGCCCAATTCGTACAGGATTGTATTCATTAGCATTTGTATTGTTGTCCATGCACTTGTGGCACGGTTTCAATTCCTCATTTCAATCGGTAGGATTTAATAATAAGTATTCAAAAGCACTTCATAAATTTGGATATGCATTTGCAATTATTGTCCCTTTTGGATTTATTGTAATTGCTTTATTCCATCATTTTAATCATATTTAATATTTAATTATAATGGCATTAGATTCAAAAGTTCCTAATGGTCCAATTGCGGACAAATGGATAAATTATAAAAATCACATCAATTTAGTAAATCCTGCGAACAAACGTAATATCGATATTATCGTTGTGGGAACGGGTTTGGCAGGAAGTTCTGCAGCCGCAACCTTGGCAGAATTAGGGTATAATGTTAAAACATTTTGCTTCCAAGATTCTCCACGTCGCGCGCACTCAATTGCTGCACAAGGAGGAATCAACGCTGCTAAGAATTATCAAGGCGACGGAGATTCTACTTTCCGTTTGTTTTATGACACAATTAAAGGAGGCGATTATCGTTCTCGTGAAGCAAACGTTCACCGTTTAGCTGAAGTTTCAACTAATATTATCGACCAATGTGTAATGCAAGGCGTTCCATTGGCTAGAGAATATGGCGGATTATTAGACAATCGTTCTTTTGGAGGAACATTGGTAGCCAGAACATTTTATGCCAAAGGTCAAACCGGACAGCAATTATTGTTAGGAGCCTATTCAGCAATGAATCGTCAAATAGGTCGTGGAAAAATAATATCGCATGCTCGTCACGAAATGCTAGATTTAGTAGTTGTTGAGGGAAAAGCGAGAGGAATTATTGCTCGTGATTTAGTTTCAGGAGAAATAGAGCGACACTCTGCTCACGCTGTTGTTATTGCTTCAGGAGGCTACGGAAATGTATTTTTCCTATCGACTTATGCAATGGGAAGTAATGCCACTGCAGCATGGAAAATACATAAAAAAGGAGCGTTTTTCGCTAATCCTTGTTATACACAAATTCACCCAACTTGCATACCTGTTTCAGGAGATCACCAATCGAAATTGACATTAATGTCAGAATCATTGCGTAATGACGGTCGTATTTGGGTTCCTGCCAAACTCGAAGATGCAAAGGCCATTCGTGAAGGGAAATTAAAACCAACACAAATTGCAGAAGCTGATAGAGACTATTATTTAGAAAGAAGATACCCTTCTTTTGGAAATCTTGCTCCTCGTGATATTTCGTCGAGAGCAGCAAAAGAGCGTTGCGATGCAGGTTTTGGTGTTAACAAAACCGGTGAAGCAGTTTACTTGGATTTTGCAGATGCCATTCAACGTTATGGTAAAGAACAAGCTTTTGTAAAGGGGTTAGATGCAAATGATACAGCTTTGATAATAAAACTCGGAAGAGCTGTGGTTGCCAGTAAATACGGTAACTTATTTCAAATGTATGAAAAGATTGTAGATGAAGATCCCTACACTTCTCCTATGATGATTTATCCAGCAGTGCATTACACCATGGGAGGAACCTGGGTTGATTATAATTTACAAACCACCATTCCAGGATGTTTTTCTATTGGAGAGTCTAATTTTTCCGATCACGGAGCGAATAGATTGGGTGCTTCAGCCTTGATGCAAGGTTTAGCCGATGGTTATTTTGTGTTGCCCTACACAATTGGAGATTATTTGGCTCCAGAAATTAAAACAGGACCAATTTCTACCGATTTACCTGAATTTGTGGAAGCTGAGAAAAAAGTGAAAGAACAAATAGAGCGATTTATAAACAATAAAGGAACCAAATCCGTTGATTATTTTCATAAGAAATTAGGTAAAATAATGTGGAATAATGTGGGTATGGCTCGAAATGCTAAGGGACTAACCGAAGCTATTGAAGAAATTGCTGCTTTACGTGAGGAGTTTTATAAAGAAGTTATAGTACCTGGAACTGCAGATAGTTTTAATCCAGAATTAGCAAAAGCAGGACGAGTAGCTGATTTCCTTGAACTAGGTGAATTGTTTGCAAAAGACGCATTACATCGTAACGAATCTTGTGGAGGACACTTCCGTGAAGAATATCAAACCGAAGATGGAGAAGCACAACGTGACGACGAAAATTTTGCGTATGTTGCGGCTTGGGAATACAAAGGCAAACCTAGTGATGCTGTTTTACATAAAGAACCATTGATTTACGAAAATATTAAATTAGCTACTCGTAGTTATAAATAGAAGTTTGAATAAGTCTAAATACTTAATTCATAATACTTAATACATTCTAAAAATGAAACTGAAATTAAAAATATGGCGTCAGCCAAATGCCAAATCTGCTGGAAAAATTGTTGACTATTTTGTTGATGGTATCGAAAGCGATATGTCTTTTCTAGAAATGTTAGATATTCTAAACGAAGATTTAATTAAAAAAGGCCAAGATACAGTTGCTTTTGACCACGATTGTCGCGAGGGAATTTGCGGAAGTTGTTCTCTTTTTATAAATGGTGAAGCGCACGGACCAGATAGAGGAATACCAACTTGTCAATTGCATATGCGAATGTTCAAAGACGGAGATGAGATCTATATCGAACCTTTTAGAGCAAAAGCGTTTCCTATCATTAAAGATCTTGTTGTCGATAGAAGTTCTTTTGATAGAATTCAGCAAGCAGGTGGTTTCGTGTCTATAAATACATCGGGAAACCCGGTAGATGCTAATACCATTCCTATTCCAAAAAAAGATGCAGATAGAGCCTTTGATGCCGCAACGTGCATTGGCTGTGGGGCTTGTGTAGCTACTTGTAAAAACTCATCAGCGATGCTATTTGTAGCTGCCAAAGTTTCTCAATATGCCTTATTACCTCAAGGAAGAGTAGAAGCCACTGACCGAGTTTTAAATATGGTTGCCCAAATGGATGCCGAAGGTTTTGGTAATTGCACCAATACTGGAGCTTGTGAAGTGGAATGTCCAAAAGGAATTTCTCTTGACTACATTGCTCAAATGAACAGAGAATATTTAGCAGCTAGCTTAAAAGGATAGTTGTACTAATAATAAAATATAAAAAAGACTGTTCTAATGAGCAGTCTTTTTTGCTTTAACTATTTAGAAATTACCTTTATTTTAAAATAGCAACATTAGAAACAAATCATTAAATTTGCCACTTAATCTTGAAATAAATTTTAGATTTATAAAAATTACAATATGTTACAAATAGCATTTATTAGAGAAAATCAGGAAAAAGTAATCAAAGCATTGGCTAAGAGAAATATTGATGCCAAATCAACTGTTGCCGAAGTGGTTGAACTGGATGAAAAACGCCGTTCTACTCAAGTAGAATTAGACACTATTTTATCTGAATCTAATAAATTGTCGAAAGATATTGGTGATTTAATGAAATTGGGAGAAAAATCTAAAGCCGCTATATTAAAAGAGAAAACGGTTCTTCTTAAAGAAAAAAGCAAAGAGCTGGCTGAAAAAGCAGACGCTTTAGCTAATGAATTATTAGAAAAATTATACACGCTTCCAAACCTTCCCTCAGATATAGTCCCTGAAGGAAAAACTCCAGAAGAAAATGTAAATGTATTTCAAGAAGGCTCAATTCCAGTTTTACATGAAGGAGCACAACCGCATTGGGAATTAGTAAAGAAATACGACATCATAGATTTTGAATTAGGAAATAAAATTACAGGAGCCGGATTCCCAGTATATAAAGGTAAAGGAGCTAAATTACAACGTGCTTTAATCACTTATTTTTTAGATAAAAATACAGATGCAGGTTATAAAGAATACCAAGTTCCTCATCTTGTAAATGAAGCTTCGGCTTATGGAACGGGGCAATTACCAGATAAGGACGGTCAGATGTACCACGATGCAACCGATAATTTATATTTAATTCCAACTGCCGAAGTACCGGTTACCAACTTATTTCGCGATGTGATTTTAAATGAAAATGAATTACCAGTTTTAGCAACAGGTTATACACCTTGTTTTCGAAGAGAGGCAGGTTCCTATGGCGCACACGTTCGTGGATTGAACCGTTTGCATCAATTTGATAAAGTAGAGATTGTAAGAATTGAACATCCTGACAAATCGTATGAAGCTTTAGAAGGAATGGTCGAACACGTGAAAATGATTTTGCAAGAATTAAAATTACCTTACCGAATTTTGCGTCTTTGCGGTGGTGATATGGGATTTACTTCAGCACTAACATATGATTTTGAAGTGTTTTCAACAGCTCAAGATCGCTGGTTGGAAATTTCATCGGTTTCTAATTTTGAAACTTTTCAAGCCAATCGTTTAAAATTACGTTATAAAGATAAGGACGGGAAAAACCAATTGGCACACACCTTAAACGGAAGTTCATTGGCATTGCCAAGAGTTTTAGCTGGAATATTAGAAAACTATCAAACGCCAGAAGGAATTGTTATTCCTGAAGTTTTGAGAAAATACACCGGTTTTGATTTGATTGACTAAATTTAGTTTATCAATTCAATAAATGTACTAATATGACACCAAAAAAGTTGTTTTAGTACATTGTTTTTTTAATACATTTCGAAATGAAAAAAATAATTTTCCTTTTATCTATATTTTATTCCCTCATTGTTTTCTCGCAAAACGACCAATTGGCGCAAAGCTATTTCGAAAAAGGAGAATTTGAAAAAGCTCTTGTTACTTATCAAGAATTATTATTGAATCAGCCCTATAATGCCAACTATTTCCAACATACAATAGATTGCTACCAACAGCTAAAAAAATATGATATAGCCGAAAAATCAATATTAGAACGTTATAATAAATTTAATCAAAGCTCACTTTTAGTAGAATTAGGAGTAAACTACCAACTACAAAAAAATGATAGCAAAGCAAAAAAATACTTCGAACAAGCGCTTGAAAAAATAAAAAAGAATTCTTCGGAAGTATACGGAATTGCATCTGTTTTTGAAAGAAAAGTATTGATCGATTATGCTTTGCAATCCTATGAAATTGCATTAGAAATAGATTCAAAACTCAATTTTAATTTTCAAATGGCAGTTCTCTATGGGCAAAATGGGCAAACAGATAAAATGATTGATAAGTTCCTAGAAGAATCTTATACAAACCCTCAAAATCTTATACTAATTCAAAATCAATTCACTCGATTTATGACTGAAAATAAAGATGTTACTTTCAATGAGGCACTTCGTAAAGCACTATTAATAAGAATTCAAAAAAACCAAGATGTATTTTGGAATCAATATTTGAGTTGGTATTACGTTCAACAAAAAGAATTCGGAAAAGCTTTTATACAAGAAAAAGCCATTTATAAAAGAAACCCAGAATCACTATCCAACATTGTAAATTTAGCTCAAATTTCTATTGAAGAAGAGGAGAATGAAACCGCAAAAGACATCCTTGCCTTCATTTTAGAAAATTCTAAAGATACTGATTTACAAATGCAGGCGCACTATTTTCTCACCGAAATGAAAATTAATGACCCGGCAATCAAAGACTATTCGGAAATTGAAAAAGATCTAGTTTCTTTATTAAATCAATATGGGATTACTCCATATTCAATTAAATTACAATTATTGAAGGCGCACTTTAATACATTTCAAATGAAGAATCCTAATCAAGGAAAAGCAATTTTGAAAACAGCTTTAGAACTTCCAATTGACGAATATCAAAAAGCAGATGTAAAAATGGAATTGGCAGACATCTTTTTATTTGAAGAAAAATTCAATCAGGCCTCTTTGTATTATTCTCAAATAGAAGAAGATTTAAAAAATGATGTTATTGGACATGAAGCCACCTTAAAATCGGCTAAAACATCCTATTTTAAAGGTGATTTTGTTTGGGCTTTGAAACAATTTAAAGAATTAAAATCCGTTTCTTCGCAATTAATTGCCAATGATGCATTAGAGTATTTCCTAATAATTAATGACAATACTATTGCGGATTCAACACAAACGGCTTTAAAACAATTTGCTCGAGGTGATTATTTGATTTATCAAAAGAAACCCCAAGAAGCGTTATTGCAATTTCAAGAAATTCTGAAAAATTTTAAAGGGAAAGAGATTGAAAGCGTTACGTTATTTCGTATTGGTAAAATCCATGAGAAATTAGGTGATTATCAATTGGCTTTAAGCCAATACCAGCAAATTATTGACCTTCATGCTGAGGATATTTATATCGACGAAGCCTTATTTTTCTCGGCTGAGATTTATAGTAAAAAGTTATTAGATCAAGAAAAGGCGAAGTCATTATATGAAAAATTAGTATTTCATCATCAAGACAGTATCTATTTTATAGATGCCAGAAAAAAATATAGGGAACTTCGAGGAGACAATAAAGAATTATAAAAAATAAAAAATGATAATTTACAACGTAACAATCAATATTCACGAAAGTGTTCATGACCAATGGATGACTTGGATGCAAGAAAAACATATTAACGAAGTTCTGGCAACAGGAAAATTCAAGTCTGCAAGAATGGTAAAAGTTCTTATTGAGGAAGAAATGGGAGGAATTACCTATTCCATTCAATATACAACTGAAAATAAAGAACTGCTTCAAAAATATTACGAAGAAGATGCTCCAAGATTGAGAGAAGAAGGAGCGGCATTGTTTGGCGATAAAATGTTGGCATTCAGAACCGAATTAGAATTAATTTCGGAACATTAGTTGCTGGTAAACAACAAATTTCAATTTGAATTATGGAAAAAGTAAAAGCAAAAAAACACCTAGGACAGCATTTTTTAAATGATGAAAGTATTGCTGCTGCAATTGCTGCTACTTTGAACTTTGAAGGTTATGAAGAAGTACTTGAAATAGGTCCTGGAATGGGAGTTTTAACCAAGTATTTATTAGACAAACCCATTACAACCTATGTTATTGAAATCGACACAGAATCGGTGACCTATTTAGAAAACAACTTTCCAAAATTGAAAGGTAAAATAATTTCTAAAGACTTTTTGAAATATGATATAAACGAGACATTTGGAGGCAAACAATTCGGAATTATTGGAAATTTTCCCTATAATATTTCTACCCAAATTGTATTTCGAATGTTGGAGTATAGAAACCAAATTCCTGAATTTTCTGGCATGTTTCAAAAGGAAGTAGCCGAGAGAATTTGCGAGAAAAAAGGAACCAAGGCCTACGGAATATTATCTGTTCTAGTTCAAGCTTTTTATCAAGCAGACTACCTTTTTACCGTTGACGAGCATGTTTTCAATCCGCCACCAAAAGTGAAATCTGGGGTGTTGAGATTAAGACGTAAAGAAGATTTCAGTTTGCCTTGTGGCGAGAAGTTATTTTTTACAGTTGTAAAAACGGCCTTTCAACAACGTAGAAAAACATTGCGCAATAGTTTAAAAACATTAAATTTGTCGGATAATTTGCGAGAAGACACTATCTTTGACCTTCGTCCAGAGCAGTTGAACGTGCAACAATTCATTGAACTCACTCAAAAAATAGAAGCCGATGCAGTTTAAAATCAGTAAAGAGCTTATAGTTCAAATAGAAGAACT